>JALHPA010000572.1 GCA_022842745.1 Pirellulales bacterium | reverse complement strand
TCGCGCAATGCCTGCGCCGATTGCGCCTCCAGCCGCTCCCCCGCATCCAGCCACAGGATAAAATCCCCCGTAAGTTGCTGCTGGCAAAAGTTCCTCGCGGCCGAAAAATCGTCCTGCCATGCGAAGTCAAACACCCGCGAGGCCCCCCGCAGCGCAATCTCGCGCGTTCGATCCGTCGAGCCGGTGTCCACCACCACGATCTCGTCGGCGATATCCCGCACGCTCGATAGCGCGCTAGGTAGAGTGTCCGCGGCATCGCGGACGATCATCGCCACGCTCAGCCGGCGATGTGAAAAGGCACTTGCGCTCGGTCGCATCCTTCGCCCTCCTTGGCATTTTCCCCTCTGGCGCAAAAACAGCCCAACAGGTCCAACCCCCGCGGCGCCCCATCGCCTCCAAGTCAGACCCGCTTGCTTAAGGCGGCAAGTTTAGCCAGCCTGCCCCGACCGGCAAAGATCGGCTTTCCCACACCCCATCCGGTCCAAGACCGATCGACCGTGCGCCGGCGGCCGCGCTGGATCCCCGCACATTCGCTCCCCGCTCGACCTAACTCAAGTCGTAGCTGAACTTTCCGTCCGATCCAACTCCCAATTGGACCTTTTTGATCGCCCCTCCATCCACCATCCGCGACAGAAACTCCGCCGACAGCTCCGGCAGCAGCGTCCGATTCACAATATGGTCGATGTTCCGCGCCCCCGTCTCCACTTCCGTACACCGCGCGGCGATCGTCTGCACCAGTTCGGGCGAAAAGATCACTTCCGCCTGGTAATTCTCCTTGATCCGCCGCCGCACCTGGTTCAGCTTCAGGCCGATAATGCTCTTGAGCACGCTATCGCTGAGCGGGAAAAACGGCACCAGATTCAACCGCCCCAAAAACGCCGGTTTGAATACTTTTAGCAATTCTGGATGCAGCGCCTTCTGCAAGCCCGCGGCATCCGGCATCGTGTCCGGGTCCGCGCACAGCTTCATCACCGTGTCGCTCGCCGCGTTGCTGGTCATCAAGATTACCGTGTTCTTAAAGTCGATGTCCCGCCCCTCGCCGTCGCGCAACGTCCCCTTGTCGAACACCTGGTAGAAAATCTCCTGCACCCCGGGGTGGGCTTTCTCCAGCTCGTCCAGAAGCACCACGCTGTACGGCCGCCGCCGCACAGCTTCCGTCAGTACTCCCCCCTCGCCGTACCCCACGTACCCGGGAGGCGACCCCATCAACAGCGAAACCTTGTGCTCCTCCTTGAACTCGCTCATGTTGATCACGGTCATGTTCTGTTCGCCGCCATACAGCAGGTCGGCCAGCGTGATCGCGGTCTCCGTCTTGCCGACGCCGCTCGGCCCCACGAGCAGAAACACCCCGATCGGCCGCCGTGGATCGGTCAGCCCCGCCCGCGACGTCCGAATCGCCTGCGCGATCGCGTCCAGCGCGTGGGATTGCCCCACGATTCGCTCCTCCATCTTCTCCTTCAAATTCAGCACCGTCCGAATTTCGTCGGACACCATCCGGCCGACCGGAATCCCCGTCCAAGCGGAAACCACATCCGCAATCGCCTGCTTATCGACGCACACATTCATTAGCGGCGTTTCCCCTTGCAGCTCCGCCAACTGCGCGCTCAGTCGCTCCAATTCCCCCAAGATGCGCTGCCGATCCGCCTCGCTCAAAGGCGCGGCCTTGGCTTCGCCCGGCTTCGCCTCGCTCGGCGTTCCACTCGCGGCGGCAGCGCCTGCTCCGGCGGGCGTTCCCCCAGCCGGTGCGGCCGGGGCCCCCCCCTTGCCAGCCTTCGTCTCCCCCGGTTTCCCTTCCAACTGATATCGCAGCTCCCGAATCTTCGTCACCAGCTCCAGTTCTTGCTTCCAGCGCGACTCGAGCGATTCCAATTCCGCCTTGGCCTCCGCCAACTCCTTCTGCAAGTCCCCCAGCTTGGCGTCGTGCCCCCCACCCGTCACGTTCTCGCGCTCCAAGATCTCAATCGCCACTTCCAAGTGCTGAATTCGCCGCTGCGCGTCCTCGACCGCCGGCGGCGTGCTGCTCTGGCCGATCGTCACCCGCGCGCAGGCCGTATCCAGCAAGCTCACGCTCTTGTCCGGCAACTGCCGCCCCGAAATATACCGGTTCGACAGCCGCACCGCGTCCACCACCGCCTCGTCCAGCACCCGCACTACGTGGTGTTTCTCCAGCGTGCTCACCAGCCCTCGCATCATCTGCACCGCCACCTCTTCCACTGGCTCTTCCACCTTCACTACCTGGAAACGTCGCGTCAGCGCCGGATCCTTCTCAAAATACTTCTTGTATTCCGCCCAGGTCGTGGCCGCGATCGTTCGCAACTCCCCGCGGGCCAGCGCCGGCTTCAGCAGATTTGCCGCGTCCCCTTGCCCCGCCTGCCCCCCCGCCCCAATCAAAGTGTGCGCCTCGTCGATGAACAGAATGATTGGCGTCGGAGAGGACTTCACCTCCTCGATCACGCTCTTCAACCGGTTCTCGAACTCCCCCTTCACCCCCGCCCCCGCCTGCAACAACCCCAAGTCCAGCGTCCGCAACGTCACATTCCGCAACGGCGCAGGCACATCCCCCGCCGCAATCCGCAACGCGAATCCCTCCACCACCGCCGTTTTCCCCACCCCCGCCTCTCCGGTCAGAATCGGGTTGTTCTGCCTTCGTCGGGTCAAAATGTCGATGATCTGCCGAATCTCCGGATCCCGCCCCAGCACCGGATCGATCTTCCCGCGCCGCGCCAGTTCCGTCAGATTCGTCGTAAATTGGTCCAGCGCAGGCGTCTTGCTATCCGGCGAAACCGTTCGCCCTTCCCCCCCCGCTCCGGCCGCGGGCCCGCCGCCGTCCGCCGCCTGCTGGGCATGCTCGACCGAGCTGGCCACCAACGTCATCAAATCATTTTCCAATCGTTCGGCGGGAATCTTCGCCAGCTCCGGCGAACTCGAACGGATCCGGCTCGACAAGCTCCGCTCGGTCAGAAGGGCCGTCAGCAAGAACCCCGACCGAATGGCGTGGCTCCCATACTTCAGCGAAGCCAACACCCACGCCTCGCGCATCAGGTCCATGATCTCCAGCGACAGCTCAGGCGCCCGCGCGTTCCCCGTCTTCAGCTTGTCAAGCGCTTTGGTCAACTCGCGATTGACGTGGGAAGGATTCACGTCGTACTGCCGCAAGATCCGCGTCAAGTCGCTATCCGCCGGTTCCAGCAACTTCAACAGCCAGTGCTCGATCTCGACGTTGTAATTCGTCCGCGACAGGCACATTCCGGCCGCCCCTTCCAGCGCCCTGCGGCACAAGGGGTTCAACTTACCGACGAGCGACTTGAGATTGATCGATGCCATTGCCTGACCCTTGCGGAAATTCC
>JALHPA010000571.1 GCA_022842745.1 Pirellulales bacterium | reverse complement strand
CCTCCGCACCACCTTCACCAATGCCGCCGGCGAGTACTTCTTCGATAACCTTCCCCCCGGCACGTATCAGGTCCGCGAAATCCAGCCGGCCGGGTACTTTCAGGGAGACGAAAGGGTCGGCTCCGCGGGCGGCGTCGTCAGCGCCACCGATCTGATCACCGGCATCACCATCACCTCCGCGAAAGACGCCGTCCGCTACGACTTTTGTGAGTTACTCCCCGCCACCCTCCGTGGCCGCGTCCACGCCGACCCCGAGGGGGATTGCGTCTACGGTCCCCAAGATATCCCGCTAGCCGGGGTCAAGATTGAATTGCTCGACGCCACATCAACGGTGGTCCAAACCACGTTCACCAATGCCGACGGCCAATACGCCTTCCAAAACATCGCACCAGGCGTCTACCGCGTCCGCGAAACGCAGCCTGCTGGCTATTTTCAGGGGGATGCCATGCCTGGCTCTGCCGGCGGCTCGGCCATCTCCTCCGACCTGATCGAGGGCATCGTCCTGGGTTCGGCGGCGACCGCCGTCGACTACGACTTTTGCGAAGTCATCCCCGCCAGCCTTGCGGGCCGCGTCTTCGCCGACCCCGAGGGGGATTGCGTCTTTGGTCCCCAAGACCGCCCGCTATCGGGCGTGCGCATTGAATTGCTCAACGGCGCAGGCGCCGTCGTCGCGACGACTACCACCAATTCCGTCGGAGACTACCGCTTCGACGGTCTCGCCCCGGGCGCATACGCCGTCCGTGAAGTTCAGCCCGCCGGTTACTACCAAGGTGGAACCATCGTCGGCACGGCGGGGGGAATCGTCTCCGCCCAGGATCTCATTGGCCAAATCGTTCTCAAGTCCGCCACCAAGGCGGAACGCTACGACTTCTGCGAACAATTGCCCGCCAGTATCGAGGGCCGAGTCCATGCCGATCCCGAAGCCGACTGCGTCTTCGGTCCGCTCGATGTCCCTTTGGCGGGCGTTGCCGTCCAACTGCTCGATTCCAGCGGCAACGTCATCCGCACAACCTTCACCGCTGCCGACGGCCGGTACAAATTCGACAACCTCGCCCCAGGGACCTATGGCGTCCGCGAGTTGCAGCCTGTCGGTTACTTCCAAGGGGACGAAATGGTCGGCTCTGCCGGCGGAGTGGTGATCGCTCCCAACACCATCGCGTCGATCCAATTGGGTTCCGGCGCCCGCGCCGTCAATTACGACTTCTGCGAGCATCTCCCCGGCAGCATCGCGGGCCAGGTCCACGCCGACCCGGAAGGAGATTGCATCGTCGGCCCCGCCGACATCCCCTTGGCCGGGGTCACCATCGAGTTGCTTTCGCCTACGGGCACGGTCCTCGCTGCGACACAAACCAATTCCGCCGGCCGCTACCAGTTCGACGGCTTGGCGCCCGGGACCTATTCGGTCCGCGAACAACAGCCAGGCGGTTATTTTCAGGGAGACGCGATGGCCGGCTCGGTCGGCGGTGTCGTAATTGGCCCCGACCTGATCAGCCAGATCACCCTCACCTCCGCCACCCGCGCGGTCAACTACGATTTCTGCGAACTTCCCCTGGGAGCCATCTCCGGCTACGTCTATCAGGACGGGCCCACGATCCTGGTCTCTGAAGGAGAAACCGCCGATCCCGCCGCGCTCCGCGACGGCGTCCGCTCGGCTGGCGACGCCCCCATCTCTGGCGTGATCGTGCTTCTCGGCAACCAGAATGGATCCCCCATCCTGGATGCCTCCGGCAAGCCGCTCTTCGCCGTAACCGATGCCCGCGGCTACTACCAGTTCACCGGCCTGATGCCGACCGGCTTCACACCAGAGCTTGAGTACTACACCATTCGGCAAGTCCAGCCGACCGGTTACATCGATTGGAAAGACAGCCCCGGCTCCACCGGCGGACTTGCTGTCAATCCGCGTCCTAAATCCATCGCTGGCGAAATCGACCAGCTAGACGAAGCCATTTCCCAGCTTGGCGTCCCCGCCAACAACGACGCGATCCTCCGCGTCCAGCTTCCAGCCGGACAGTCGTCCCTGGAAAACAACTTCAGCGAGATCCGCATCGAGCAGCGGCCATTGATCGTAATTCCGCAGATCCCACCGCTTGCCCTTCGGCCCGCGGTCGAGCTGCCGCTTCTCGATCTCGCCTCGCGGCGCCCCCTGGCGAATAGCCCAGCCCCTCAACCGGTTATTCCCGACCGCATCCAGGCCGCCAGCGCCATTGGCTACACCTGGCACCTCAGCGTCCTCAACGCCGGCCAGCCTCGCTCACCCCAGGATGGCGAAACGCTGATCGAAGCCGACCACTCCCGCTTCAATGTCTCCACCTGGTCGGGCGCCGACCTGGCGCAAACCCGCTGGACGCTCGTCAACGTCGACGACCAGCCCCCCATGCGGCCCCTCTTCGGCGCCGAGCACGCCATTCCCGTCTCGGGCGACTTCAACGGCGACGGCCGCAGCGAAGTCGGCGTGTTTCTCGACGGCGAATGGTTCATCGATGTCAACGGCAACGGCCTTTGGGACGAGGGCGATCTCTGGGCCAAGCTCGGTCACAAGGACGACAAACCCGTTGTCGGCGATTGGGACGGCGACGGCAAAGACGATATCGGTATCTTTGGACCCGCCTGGGCCGGCGACCCACTCGCTATCGAACGCGAACCCGGCCTGCCCCAGGCCAACAACCCGCCGCAAACGCGCGCCAAGAACCTCCCCCCGCACCAAGACGAAGCCAGCGACGGCCGCCGCACCCTCAAACTCAGCCTGCAAGGGGCCCTCCGCGCCGACCTCATCGACCACGTCTTCCACTATGGGGCGCCAGTCGACGTTCCCGTCAGCGGCGATTGGGCCGGCGCAGGCGTCGACTGCATCGGCATCTTCAAGAACGGTCGCTGGTACCTCGATGCCGACGGCAACGGCCGCTGGAGCAAAGGGGACATCGCGACCGAATTTGGCCAACCGGGCGACATCCCGGTGGTCGGCGACTGGGACGGGAACGGCATCGACGATCTCGGCGTCTACCGCGCCGGCAAATGGCTATTGGATTCCAACGGCGATCGCCAGCTCGATTCCGACGACCAGGTGATCGAGTCCGGCGATGCCCGCGACAAGCCTGTGGCCGGCGACTGGAACGGAGACGGCCGCGACGAAATCGGCCTCTACCACGAAGGCCAATTGGAGCGTACCGCCGAAGCCCCTCCGAGCGCCAGCCGCCAGTAATCTTGCCGTCGACCAGGGGATCGGGCCAGCGTTGCTCGCGCGGAGGGTCTCGCGCTCCTTCAACCGACTCTCCGCCCGCCTTGGCGTCTAGAACGCCTCCTTGGCCAATCGTGGGCGATTTCGCTCCACCATTTCTCCACTATGACGCCA
>JALHPA010000570.1 GCA_022842745.1 Pirellulales bacterium | reverse complement strand
ACCCTAACCGGAACGCAGCGATTCTTCGACAAACAGGGCGCCGTCCACGCCCGGGTCTCAGTCGATTTTGCCCGCGAGTTCGGCTGCTTGGTCCAAGCGCCGCTGCTGGAAATCCCTGCCATTTCCTGAGTGATCTCCGCTCGCTGCCGCGTCGATTGGCCAATTCACCCGTCCAGCAAGTTGATTCCGCTCGGAAAAGTCGTAGGATCCGGGAAGATATTCGCCCAATTCCTTTCTGAGGAACCGACCATGACCCACCCCCATCGACTCCGGCCAACGCTTATCGCTCCAATTCTCCTAGCCCTTCTCCTGGCTGCGGTGGCAAATGCCCAGACAGTCAAGACCCGTCCCGCGCAGGACCGGCCTGGGGCGGTACGGGCGGAGAGCGACAAAACCCTGGTGAACGATGTTGCCTCCCCAGTGGCGGGCAAACTGGCGGCGACATACCAGGCAATTCCCGGCGACCCGCTTGGGTTTGCACTGATTCGAGACTTGTCCGCGATCGACGCCAAATTAGCCGCGGTAGTCAAACACCTGCAAATGCCGATACCCAGCGCCCTGGAAACACTTCAGGCTCAAACCGGCATTTCCGAAGGTTTCGACAAAAATGGTACGGCGATCATTGCGTTGTATGCCGGAAAAGAGGGAGAGAGTCCTCTACCCATCATCATGATTCCAGTCGCCGACTTTGCGAAGTTCGCCCAAAACTTTGGTGATTCCAAGGAAGAGGACGGCATCCGCGAAGTGTCGCCTGCCGGCACGGAATCGTTGCTGGCCAAACATGGCGCCTTCGCCGTCTTCGGACCTCCCAGCCAAAAAGATCGCTTCAAAGCCACTCTGGCGGCCAAAGGAAACGCAAAAATCGCCCTGCCTGCGGACTGGGTGGCAAAACAGGACGCCGTGGTCATTGTGCTACCACAGGGCGTAAAAACCCTGACAGCCCTCGGCCGCGCAGGAATCGCCCAGATCAAGCAAGGAATGCAAGCCGCCCCGGTTCCCAAGGAACAGTTGGACGCCATGCTGGCCGGCTTTGAACTGTACGACCAATTGTTCACCGCCGCCGACAAGGAAGTCAGCCACATGGCGGCTGGTTTCCAAATCAGCGACGACGGAGGTTTGGCCCTCAATAGCGCGGTTCGCTTTTCCGCCGAGGGCGATTGGAGCAAGGCCTCTGCGGAACTGGGGGCTCGCGCCAATCCAGGCTTTACTGCGCTTCCGTCCGGTCCGTTCCTGATGGCCTTCGACGGAGTCATGTCCAAGCAATTCGCCGAGAAAATGATGGCTTTCTCGGTCCAATCGATGCAGAACATGGCCCAGGCGGCCGGCCATCCGCTATCGGCCGATAAAGCGAAAGAGCTGACCACCGCCATGCGCCAGATGATGGACGACGTGCAGTCCATGTCGATGTTGGTTAGTCCGCCCAAGCCAGGGCAGTCGCTCTATGACGGCATGCTGGGTGTCATGCGCACCGCCGACGCGTCGAAGTTCCTCGCCAATTACGAGAAAGGCGCGCAAGCCACGAACGAAGTTCTCAAACAGATCAATAACCCGCTCATGGCGCCCTACGAAATCAAGCGGGGAGACGTTGGCGGCATTAAGACCGTTGAATTCTCAATGGATATGTCGGCCATGTTCGAGCAAATGGGTAACAACCCCGCCACCAAGCCCATGATGCAATTGATGTTCGGAGAATCGAGCAAAATCACCGCTTACTTGGCGGACGCCGACAAGAACACAATTGTCATGGGTTATAGTCGCGAAGCGTTCCGCCGAGCACACGAATTGGTCCGCACAAAGGGCGAGACGCTCAACGGCGATGCCGACGTCGCCAAGACAATCGAGCTGCTGCCAGGCAAAGCCCAGTTTCTGGCGCTCGTCAGCCCCCGTGGACTGGTGGATATGATCCGCACGGTCATTCAAGCCGCCGTCCCACCCGGCGCGATTCCCCCGCTGCCCGAGTTTCCCGATACGCCTCCGGTCGGTTTCGCCGCTCAGATGGGAGGGCAAGGAGTTCAAACCACTCTGGTCGTTCCGTCGCAGGTCCTGGAAGGCATCGGCGATTACATCCAATTGGTGCAACAAACGATGCGCAACCTGCAACAATAATTGAGCGACGGGACTGCTTCGTCGGCCACCCTGTTGGGTGGCGGTCGATCGACGAGGTGGCCAATTACATAAACGCGATTTGGCAGGGCAACGGCAAACCCGTTGCCCTGCTTGCGCGCCCAGCCCCTCAATCTTCCACCGGCCGCCGACCTGACCGGTCGTGCCAATCAGAGTGCAATACGCAACCGGACCTATGAAATCCAACGTTGAATCTCGTCCCCTGGGAAAAACCGCAATCCTCATCTCGCCAATCGCGCTCGGCTGCTGGCCGATCGCCGGGATGACCAGCGCCGACGTCGTCGAGAAGGACAGCCTGGCCACCATCGAGGCTTGTCTCGACCTGGGCATCAACCTGCTCGACACGGCCTTCTGCTATGGAATGCAGGGCGAGAGTGAGCGGCTGATCGCGAAGGCTCTGGGCGATCGACGGGACGAGATGGTGATTGCGACCAAGGGGGGGATCCACTGGGATCCCCCGCGAACCCAAGTCCTCGACGGACGCCCCGCCACGCTCAGGCGCGAATGCGAAGAAAGTCTGCGGCGATTAAACACCGATCGGGTCGAGCTGCTGTATCTGCACGCTCCCGATCCGACCATTCCCATCGAAGAATCGGCGGGCGAACTGAAGCGGCTGATGGACGAGGGCAAAACCCGAACTGTCGGCGTTTCCAATGTTTCGCTGGACCAGATGAAAGCCTTTGCCGCGGTCTGTCCGCTCGCGGCGTACCAGCCGCACTACAACATGTTGCAGCGCGAGATCGAAGCCGATCGGCTTCCCTGGTGCCGAGAGAACGGCGTTTCCGTGCTCGTCTATTGGCCGTTAATGAAGGGCCTCCTGGCGGGCAAACTTCCCCGCAACCACGTCTTTCCCACCACCGACAGCCGCCACAAGTACCCGATGTTTCAGGGCCAGGAGTGGGAAAAGAACCAGGACTTCGTGGACGAGTTGCGCTCAATTGCGTCCGAAACGGGGCACACCGTCGCCCAGCTGGTCATCAATTGGACGATCCATCAGCCAGGCATCACCGTCGCCTTGTGCGGGGCCAAGCGTCCGGATCAGATCCGGGACAACGCCTTGGGCATGGGGTGGAATCTGACCGAACGGCAGCGTCAGCGAATTGAAGAGGCGATCGCCCGGCGCGGTCTCCCTGTCACTCGCGCCGCCGTGTAGATCGCACTGCTCTTCTTGCCCCACCCTCGCCTGGCGGTCGGCGCTGCCCGTCCTGTGGTGCTTGCCTAACCGATCTCGT
>JALHPA010000569.1 GCA_022842745.1 Pirellulales bacterium | reverse complement strand
GCCAATTGATTTCGCTGCCATTTGTGCCATCGGCCGCAGCGCGAGAATTCAACAACTTCGGTCGTTTGAGCGTCACCTTGGGCGAATGTCCGCTCTGCTACCAAATTCAACGCGAACAACGGCTGCCGGAGCGGCTGGTTCGAGAGTCGCAGCGGTTTCTGGCGTACTGCCCGTACGCCTCGCGCGTGCCGTACGAGGTTCGGATTGTGCCGACTGCCTGTCAGCCCAATTTCGAGAGTATCGACGAGGCAGAGTGCGAGGAATTGGCGGACCTGATGGCCGGAATTTTTTGCCAAATCGAACGACTTTCGCCGCTCGCTGCGTACAATTGCGCGATTTATACAAGTCCGTTTGACAGTTCCGCGATTGAGCACTATCACTGGCGAATGGAGATTATTCCGCGTTTAACGGCCCAAGCAGGATTTGAGTGGAGCACGGATTGTTTCATCAATCCGGTCTCTCCAGAGTCTGCGGCCCGGCGGTTGCGTGAGATGATCGCTTCCTGGAAGTAGGAGCGCCGTTCATGGCGGTGCGGACTTACTCCCAGGAACGAACCTTAAAACCAGCACGCGGCGATGGTGCGGTTTGTCGGTAGGTTGGTCCGGTCCGGGTATCCTTTCGATCCACTGGCGAACCGAATGCCGCCCGATAGCGACTAGACGAAAACCACGATCGCGAGACATGAAGTCGTTCACGATTATTCCCATTCTCGGCGAGCTTCACGGATAAGAATTCCGGACATGCAATCGATTCGCTTCCTTTTCGTTCTGCACGATCACCAGCCGGTCGGCAACTTCGACGGGGTCTTTGAACAAGCCTACCGCGACAGCTACAAGCCGTTCTTGGACCTGTTCGAGTCGTACCCGCACCTCCGCGTCGGTATCCACACCAGCGGCCCGCTGATGGAGTGGCTCGATGGTCACTATCCGGATTACCTGGATCGGTTGGCGGGCTTGGTTGCGGCTGGTCGAATTGAAATCATTGGAGGCGCGTTTTACGAACCGATCCTGGGAATGCTCTCTTCGCGCGATCGGATTGGCCAGATCACGAGTTATTCCGCCTGGCTGGAGAACCGTCTGGGGGCGGCGATTCGCGGTATGTGGATTCCCGAACGGGTTTGGGAACAGAGCATGGCCGGAGATCTGGCCGCCGCAGGCATCGATTACACCATTCTCGATGATTCGCACTTTAAGAACGCCGGCCTGAATGAAGATCAACTCGACGGCTACTTCCTGACCGAAGACGACGGCAAACTCCTGCGGGTTTTTCCGGGCAGCGAACGCTTGAGGTACGTGATTCCGTTCGGCGCTCCACATGACACAATCGATTACCTGGCCCAGGTCGCCGCGCGGCGGCCCAACGCAGTGGCCACGTTCGCCGACGACGGCGAGAAATTTGGCGTCTGGCCCGATACGAAAAAATCGGTCTTCGACGAGGGCTGGCTGGCCCGCTTGTTCGATCTGCTAACGGAAAATCGCTCTTGGATTCAAATGACCACGCCTGCGGAGGTCATCGATTCCGTGCCGCCGCTGGGAACGATCTATCTTCCCGAGGGCAGCTATCGCGAAATGACCGAATGGGTGCTCCCTCCGGAGCAACTTGTGGCTTACGAGCAAGCGCGCGGAGACCTCAAGGACGATCCACGCTGGCCGCGGGTGGCCCGCTTCATGCGAGGAGGATTCTGGCGAAATTTCAAAGTTCGGTATCCGGAAGCGAACGAAATGTACGCGCGGATGATGCAGGTCAGCCGCCGCCTAGAGCAGTTGGCGGATAGCGGACACGACAGCGAATTGGTTCGGGAGGCGCGGAGCGAACTGTACCGCGGCCAGTGCAATTGCACCTATTGGCACGGCGCTTTTGGCGGAATCTATCTGCCGCATTTGCGCAACGCGGTATATCAGAAACTCATTTCCGCTGACAATCTGCTCGATCGGGAGATCGGACGCATGGGGGCCTGGGTGGAAGCGGCCAGCGAGGACTTCAATTTTGACGGCCGGCCGGAAGTCGAACTGGTCAACGACAAGTTGGCGGCCTACATTGCCCCCAGCCGCGGGGGCGAGATTTACGAGCTTGACGTGCGCACGATTTGCCACAACGTGCTCGCTTCGCTGGCACGCCGTCCCGAAGCCTACCACCGCCGCGTGTTGGCCGGTCCCAACGGGGCAGGGGGGAGCGTCATCGACGCCAATTCCCCCGTCAAATTCAAACAAGCCGGATTGGAACATCGGCTGCAATATGATGTTTCCCCGCGCAAGAGCCTGATCGACCATTGGTACGACGGCGACGTGTCCCTGGAATCCGTCGCACGGAACGAGGCGATTGATCGAGGAGATTTTGCTGCGCAGCCGTACGAAGCGAAGGTTCGCCGTAACCCGCAGCGCATTCAGGTGCAGCTAACCCGCGCCGGCAAAGCTTGGGACATGCCGGTCAAGATCACCAAAGGGGTAACGCTCGACGCCGGCAGCTCCATTTTGGAGATCGCCTACCTGATCGAAGGCTTGCCACGCGATCGGGCGTCCCTGTTCTCGGTGGAGTTCAATTTTTCCGGAATGCCGGCCGGCGCCGACGACCGCTATTTCTACAACGGCCATCATCACCGGCTCGGCCAGTTGGGAACGCAGCTTGACAAGGCGGGGATCAACGAATTGGGACTCGTCGACGAGTGGCTGGGGCTGGATGTAAACCTCTCATTCTCTCGTCCTACCGACGTCTGGACGTTTCCCATCGAAACGGTCAGCCAAAGCGAAGGGGGCTTTGAGCTGGTGCATCAGAGCGTCGTGGTGCAGCCTCATTGGCTGGTCCAGGGAGACGCCGATGGCCGCTGGAGCCTGACCATGAAGCTCGCGCTCGATACGCGCCTGGCCGAAAGTCGGATGCCGAGCGGGGACGCCGTGGCGGCCACGGCAGCCGACTGAGCCTCGGTTCAGGCGAGCGACTTCTCGTACTCCGCGATTGCCGCCAAAATCGTCGTCTTGTAGGTAAGCATCCCCGGGAAGGGGACCATTGATTTGTCACGCGGATCAAACTTCGTCATGGTCGCGCGCAAGTTCGCAAGCGCCTTGACCAGAATCGCTTTGTTCTTGGCATTGGGATCGGTTTGGTGCTTGGCCTCGGCTGCCTCAAGCACTTTGAATGCCTTGCCGATCCCGGTCGACTTATCGACCAGTCCCGCTTGAATCGCTGCTTTCTTCTGACCTTCCCAAACACTCTCTTTCAGCGAGAAATCGGTCGGTTTCCAGCCGGAGTTGGATTCCGGCGGCGGCAGCTCGCTGCGAATCTTCTCGAATGCCTCCCGCGAGCGTGCGATCGACGACAGCAGCGTGGTCCGATAACGCGCCATCCCCTGGTGCGGCAGCTTG
>JALHPA010000568.1 GCA_022842745.1 Pirellulales bacterium | reverse complement strand
ACTGGCTTCCGCATGATCCCTTGGTTCACGCTGCGGGCTACTTGAGCGTCGAAAGTAACCAGGCCGAATCCGCTGTGCCCGGTGACGACAGACTCCGGCAGTCGGCCCGCGGCGAGAACTTCGCGACCGAGGACGACCGACATCGGCGTTCCGTCCGGAGGATCGTCAAACGCGGCACTCGACGGGCGATAGCCGCCACCTCGATTGTCATCACGGACAAAGTGGTGGGGAGGAATGCGACGCCAAAGTGGATCGCTGTCCAAGATGGTCACGTCGTCAACGAGGGAACCGCTCATCTTGCGCGTTGTTACGGATTAGCGTCCGACAGCCGTTGTAGAAAAGGCGTGACCGGCCGTAGGTCGCCACGTATTACATGCTCCTCGGTCGCTCCAGTGCGACCGTCGTCGAAAGAAACGCGAATTCTTGAGGGCGAGGAGAATTCGATTTCGAGGTCGACGCCGTTGGTATGCCACTCGAGCTGAATGCCACCGCGGTTGGTGGGAACAGCGGATGGCAGCGACGACGGTTCCCTAACGTTATTCAACACAAACGTAATCGCCGCGACGGCGCACAGAGGATCGACTGGCCGGGCTCGATACGAGTCCCAGTTTGGCTGTAGCGATCCGAACGAAACGATGCGTTCAATGACTGGCATTAACCGTCTGGGTGGCTGCTCGTCAAACTCCAAAAACCCTCGTCCGAATTTGAACCGAAATGGACGAGACATGAGCGACGCTGGAGCTTGAGCCAATCGCTTGAAGGTTCGACGCGGCTCCCGTGGCTGCCATTCGCAGTCTGTGAACGTCTCGCTTGTGCCTGGGAAGTCCAGCAGTCCAGAGCTCATGCAATTTTCCCCCACAACGCGTGCATTTCAGCAGTCGTTACCGATGCGAAGCCGCGAACAATGGCTTCGTGGCCGCGATCCAGAAATTGTAATACGGCGTCCGTTCCCTCGCCCGCTGGACGCCCGCGGGCCGTCAGGCTGAGTCGAAATGCCGATGACCCGTCAGTCGTGCGTACAACGGGCGCAATGGCGATATGCAGCCGGCCTAGAGCCTCATCCCCTTCGCCGCTAATGAGGTATCGAGCATTGATGGCAGCTTCGTCTGGTAATCCCAATCCCTCGTCGCTGTACGCAGGAGTGAAAAGAGTGCAAACCCGTCCCAATTCTCCAGGCGCCTTCCAACCACTACCGGCGGGGATGACGTTGACGTAGGTCACTTCGCACTGATTCGGCTCGATCTGTCCCCATCCTTCCCGCTTCACTAGATTTTGAAACCGTTCGAGATCTTTCGCGAACTCTCCCCGCAAAAAAGTATATCGCGGATACTGGTCGCTGTTTTCCTGCTTGCGCCAGTTGCGTATGAACCGGTCGGACTGAATCTGCACAAGCTCCGTGCCAGCCGCGTTCAAAAACCAAACTCTGGGTGATGGAAACGACGAGTGCAGCTCGAATAGACCGCCGGCCCGCACCCCGGCTTTTGGACCGAATTGCTCGAAAGCCGGTTCAATGGGCGGGTGCTCCTCCGTATTGGGAAATCGATCCCGAAAAGCTTGCCACACGTAACCAAGCTGGGGCGAACGAAGCGCCTCCAGTCGTTCAAACTGAACCGATAAGACCACCTCGATGACCGGCGGTCGCTCGAATTCAGGAAGTGGCTTGCTCATGAATCTATTATACCGACGGATTCGACCGGGCATTCGATCCTTGGCTGCCGATTGCTTACCGTTCGCTCACAGGGCGCCAGACCCCTGGCCGCCGGCGCAACCCCCCTCAATGCATCGAGACGCTGCACTCTCCCAGGCCACCCCGATAGTAATTGAACTGCACGTTCGGGTGGTCCGCCAACAGGGACATCGGCACGGCGCTGTCCGCCATCCGCTCGCCGATCATCAGCGCCGTCAGTCGCATCCCAAACGGGTTGTCATGGCCCCCCGCTTGCCAGATCGACACCTTCTCCGCTTTCCAGGTTTCCCGCGGCCCCACGCTCACCGCCTGCGTCGGCACGTTCGTCACCACGCCCCCCCCGGAAGTTCGCGCGTTCTGAATGATCGTCATCGGGTGCAGATCCACCACCCGCGCTCCCAGCTTTCCATACTCCGCCGCAGGCGGCGGCTCGTCCGTCCACTGCCCGCTGCGCCGCGGGGGATCGTTGAACGCCCAATGCTTGACCTCTCCTTGCCCCCCCTGCATTGTCACGCACCGTACCTGGTCAAAACTCGCCGAATACTCCGCGAGCGACTCCACCCGGGGAAAATGCAGGTTCGACTCCGGCATCCGCAGCGCCGGCCGAATCCGGTCGAAGCACAACTCCCGGTCCGCCCTGGCAAAGCTCAAGGGAAACGTCTCCGGGACCTCCCGCCCGTCGACCACCCACTCGTCCATGCCCCAGAAATGGGCATCGCGCAGATCCAGATCCAACGCATTCACCAACCGGGCCACCAGCGGCAGTTGCTCCGTGGGTCCAATCGGACCGCAAATCCCCGCCGGCCGGTCCGGCGTCGCCTGCCGCCAGGCATCGATATACTCGAGCGCCTCGGCGAGGTAAAACTCCTCGAGCGTGTCGTAAAACACGACCCGAAACCCTTCCCGCGACAAGCCCAACAGATCGTCGGCGGTCAACCGGGCCGCGTCATCCAACACGGCCCGGTCCAAGGTCGTATAGTCCCACCACTCCGGGCTGATCTTGCTCTGGGGTCGTGACATGCTTGCGCCATTTCGCCCCTCGACCAAGCTTTGGCCGCGGTTTTCACCGCCGCAATTTCCACTGCGGCGGTTTTCACCGCCGCCGCGGCGCCTTCCTCGGTCAAATCTTCTTGGGAATCCGCATCGCGTAGAACGACCGCCATACAAATATCAGCGCGATGACCAGCATCACGCCACCCACCACCGGCGTGTAGTTGAACGTCCCGGCGGCCTTGGTCGAGGCCCCGATTTTGACGGCGATCTCGACCGCTAGCAATCCAAACAACGTCGAGAACTTGATGATCGGGTTCAACGCCACGCTGGTGGTGTCCTTGAACGGATCCCCCACCGTGTCGCCGATCACCGTCGCGGCGTGCAGCGGAGTTCCCTTTTCCTTCAGGTCCACTTCCACGTACTTTTTCGCGTTGTCCCACGCCCCCCCCGCGTTGGCCATGTAGATCGCCTGGAACAATCCGAAGACCGCGATCGACACCAGGTACGCCACGAAAAAGTTCGGATCGAAAAACGCGAACGCCAGCGTGATCGCCATCAGCGCGATAAAGATGTTCCACATCCCCCGCTGCGCGTACTGCGTGCAAATCCGCACCACGGTCTTCGAATCCTCGATGTCCGCCTCTTTCTTGTCCATCTTCATGTTCTTCTTGATGAACTCGA
>JALHPA010000567.1 GCA_022842745.1 Pirellulales bacterium | reverse complement strand
TCGGGCAGCCCGAAGGTCATGGCAAGCGCGATCACCGCGACCGCGGCCGCGCCGGCACCAACCCATGCAAATTTATTGCTTTGCGCCATCTCGGACCGTTTGTGAAAACCCAACGAGAAAGGCCCGGTTTTCCCTGGACGTCAAGGAAGCGCTGGTGCTGCCGCACAGGATTGAACTGTGGACCTCCCCCTTACCAAGGGGGTGCTCTACCACTGAGCTACGGCAGCGCGCGGCCGGGGGTATGCCATAGGGCAGGGAGCGGTTCAACCGCCGGCCGCCGGCCGGAATTGATTCGGTGCGACGACTTGCCGTGCCTTCTACCCTCTGCCTACCATTTCGCAACAAAAAGCAGGAGGAATGGATGGACTGGCGCCCGATTTCGGCCGATTCGCACATCACCGAACCGCCCGGCTGCTATCGCGATCACATAGAGCCAGCGTTCCGCGAGCGGGCCCCGCATGTCGTGCGTCATGACACCATGGGCGACATATACATTGTCGACGGGATGAAAACGCCCGTGCCGATGGGGCTGATCGCCGCCGCCGGCGTGGCACCCCAGGACATCCGGATCGGCGGGGCGAAGTTCGAGGATCTGCACCGCAGCGGCTGGGATCCGTCGAGTCGGTTGCAGGATCAGGACAGGGACGGCGTCGCGGCCGAGATCATCTATCCCACGGTCGGCATGCTGATCTGCAATCATCCGGACTTCGACTACAAGAAGGCCTGCTTCGACGCCTACAACAGGTGGCTCCAGGCATATTGCTCGCACGCACCGGAACGGCTCGTCGGCATGGGGCAAACGGCCATGCGCACCGTGGCGGAAGGCATTGCCGATCTGGAGCGCATCAAGGCGATGGGATTCCGGGGCGTGATGATGCCCGGCAATCCCGGCGAGAAGGACTATGACGATCCTGCCTACGATCCGTTCTGGGAAGCCGCCATCGCGCTCGAGCTTCCCCTGTCGTGGCATATCCTCACGACCTCGGGCGACAATTCGCTCTCCAAGCCGCGCGGGCCGAAGATAAACGGCTTCCTGTCGATCATCCGCGGCTGCCAGGACATCATGGGCATGCTGGTCTTCAGCGGCGTCTTCGAGCGCCACCCCGCTCTAAGAGTTGTCTGCGTCGAAGCCGATGCAGGATGGGCACCGCATTTCATGTACCGCATGGACCACGCCTACAAGCGCCATCGCTATTGGATGAAGGGCAAGGAACTTGCGCGGATGCCGTCGGACTATTTCAGAGACAACATCGCGTTGACGTTCCAGGACGACTGGACGGCCTTCCAGTTCGCCGACCAGCTGGGGGCCAGGCAGCTCATGTGGGCCAACGATTTCCCGCACAGCGATTCCACCTGGCCCTGGAGTCAGGACGTCCTCGCCGAGCAGACGGCCCATCTGACACCGGAACTGCGCAAGCGCATCCTGCGCGACAACGTGGCGGACCTCTACAACCTCGCCGCGTAGCCCCGCACGAGAGAGCCCGTCCCCTGTCGGTGACGGGCTTTTACGCTCCAATAAACTGAACGCCCGACCGGTTAACGCTGCCGGCGTCGATGAATCCGACCAGCGGGATCAGCGCGTCGTGTAGACGGTCGTCGTCTGGGCGGGGACCGGCGCGGTATCGTAGACGACCGTGCGCTCGGCCGTCCGGGCTGGAACGGGTTTTTCCACGACACGCTCGGTGTAGGACGCACAGCCCGCGACGAAAGAACACGCGAAGATTGTAATGATAGCGAGTTGCTTCACAGGACCCCTCCTTTGTTGAGATTGCGCACGACAACGGCACCTACCGGTGGGGGTTGCGGCATCGATTTCCAAGCCATTCCGCCGCAAGTCAGTCCATCTGCAATTTTTTGGCATTGCTCACGCAACAGCAGTTTTGCATATTAGGCGCGCCTACATGGCCATAGGGGAGAGGGGCTTATGCTCAAGAAGTTGTTTGTTCTCGCTGCTGCTGCATTCATGATCGCCGCTTGTGACGAGCCTGCGCCGGCCACCGCGCCGCCGCCGCCGCCGCCGCCGGCTCCGCAGAGCTTCATGGTGTTCTTCGATTGGGACAGCGCCAAGCTCAACACCCAGGCTGCCAACGTGGTCGGCCAGGCTGCTGGTGCGTTCAAGACCAAGGGTGGTGCGCGCATCACCGCGACCGGCCATACCGACACGTCGGGTACGGCGGCTTACAACATGGCGCTGTCGCTGCGTCGTGCCAACGCGGTCAAGGACGCGCTGGTCAAGGAAGGCGTTCCCGCGACCGCCATCGCCGTCGTCGGCCGTGGCGATCAGGGCCTGCTCGTCCAGACCGGCCCGAACGTCCGTGAGCCGCAGAACCGCCGCGTCGAGATCGTGATGGCGCAGGTCGCTGCCATGCCGATGAACGACGCCGCCTACTGCGCCGCCCTGGCCCAGAAGTGGCGTGAGTACACCCGTGTGGACGCGTCCGGCCCGGCACCGCAGGCGATTGCCAAGTGCAACGCCGGCGACTACGCCGCGGGCATCCCGGTGCTCGTGAAGCTGCTGAACGACGCGAAGGTTCCGCTGCCGCCGCGCACCTGAGACCTTTGAATCGACAAGGAAAGGCGGCCCTCGTGGCCGCCTTTTTTTGTTCTAGCTGCGCTCCGCGGGTGGGACCGGGAGCGGTGCCCACCGTGTGGGATGAAGCTCGGGATACTCGATCCACGGGCCGGTTTCCGCGAAGCCGGGGTCGAGGATCCCGACGTCGCTGACCCAGTATCCCAGCGAGCGGCGGTTGGCGTCGAAGCGCCAGGTACCGACGACGATTTCACGGGCGGCATTGCCGGCAAGGCCGGGGCAGAACAGAAGCAGGGGACCCTCGTCCTTGGGAGCCGTCGCGATCGGCTGCCACGTCCCGACCGGTCCCTGGCGCAGTGCTTCGATTTCCGCGGCCGCCCGCCACCTCACGTCACCTTCGAGAGTTCCAGAAGAGCCGCTCCCCGCGCCATGTTCGGCACGGCAAATGGCACGCAGTTCATCGACCAAATCCGCCATCTCAGCTCCAGAGCGCTCGCTTCCCGGCAGTCTTTCTAGCCCAGGAGAGGCGCTCTTGATGTGTAATCCAGTATATTGGATAATTGTTCCATTATGAAGGATGACATCAATCACCGGATTGCTGCCCGCGTGCGCGGGCTCAGGAGCCAGTCGGGCTTGTCGCTCGAGGCGCTGGCGGATGCGTGCGGAGTCAGCCGTTCAATGATCTCCCTCGTCGAGCGGGGAGAGAGCAGTCCGACGGCCGTCATTCTGGAAAAGCTGGCGACCGGTCTCGGCGTCTCGTTGGCAACACTCTTCGAGCCACCGGCCGCGCCTGCCCATCCGGTGTCGCGCCGTGCCGACCAGGTCGAATGGCG
>JALHPA010000566.1 GCA_022842745.1 Pirellulales bacterium | reverse complement strand
CGACGACCCGCAGGTGGACGCAGTAGTAATAGAAGATCCGCTCGGGATGCCAAGGCTCTCCCGGCAGGTCGGTTTTTGTGAGCTTGGCCCAGAAGCGGGCCGCCTCGATCAATTCGGTCGCCGCGACGTGGTCGGGATGGGCATCGACCCAATAAGGGGCAAACAGCCAGCGCGGCCGGGCGCGGCGAATGACGGCGGCCAATTTGTGGCGGGCGTCGAGCGTCGGTTGAAGACTGCGGTTGGGCAAACCCAGATTCTCGCGCCAGTCCAGATCGAGGACCCGCGTTGCGGCGGCGGTTTCCTGGGCGCGGATCTCAAGCGAACCGTGAGGCGTAGGTTCGCCACTGGTCAAATCGAGCACTCCAACCCGCCGGCCCTCGGCCTTGAAGCGGAGTATCGCTCCGGCCATTCCCAGTTCCGCATCGTCGGGGTGCGGAGCAACGACCAAGATGTCAAGCATCGAAACGCCTCGTCGATTGGAACGGCGGTTTTCTCGGGAAGGGCAATGTCGTTCGTTGGTAGCCGCAAACGCCCGCGGTTGCAAGGCGCTTTGCCGAGCACACGCGATCCATGGAATGGACTACCCCTGGGGGGCATCCTTTTGGGCTGAGTCTTCCTCGGGCGCTTCTGAGTGCGATGGCTCGCCGGTGGACGAGGTTTCGCCGATAAAGCGAGTCGGCAGCTCGGCGGCCGACGTTCCATGTTCGTTGAGCCAGCGAGACAGCGTGGCTGCGTAGCCGTGAGTCACCAGGACGCGCTCTGCGCCGGTCGCGGCGATCGAATCGAGTAGGCCGTCCCAGTCCGCGTGGTCGGAGAGGGCGAATCCACGGTCCACCGCTCGGCGACGCCGAGTTCCCCGAATGGCCATCCAGCCGCTGGCCACGGCCGTGGAAACCTCGCCGAATTTTTGCAGCCAGGGAGTGTTCTCCGACGATGGGGGCGCCAGCACCAGCGCCTGCCCGCGCGTATCGCGGGCGTTTTCCGTGGTCGCACGCACAGGGGGCGGCAAGTCCAGTCCCGCCAGGCGGTAAATTTGAACCATGGACTCGATCGCGCCATGCAGCAAGATTGGGCCGATTGAACGATCGATGCTGGCGAGAATCCGCTGGGCTTTACCGAGCGAATAAGCGAACAGGACGCTGGTGCGGTTCTGCTGTTGATTGCTACGCCACCAAGCATTGATGTCGGCGAAGATTTCCGCGGATGGTCGCCAACGGTAGATCGGCAGACCGAAGGTTGATTCGGTCACGAAAGTGTGGCAGCGGAGCGGCTTGAAAGGGGCGCAGGTGGGATCGGGGGCAGTTTTGTAGTCGCCGCTGACGACGCAAACCTGTCCGCGATGCTCGATTCGCACCTGCGCGGCGCCAAGAACGTGCCCGGACGGATGAAAGGAGAGACGAACGCCGTTATGGACGAATTCGGCCCCGTAGGGCAGCCCTTCGATGGTTGTATCGTCCCCCAGGCGATGCCGGAGAACCGCCACGCCGGGGTCCGCGGTCAAATAGGCCGCTGATCCTGGGCGCGCATGATCGCTGTGGGCGTGGGTAATTGCGGCGCGCGGAACCGGTCGCCAGGGGTCGATAAAGAAATCGCCCGGCCGGCAATAAAGACCGCGTTCGGTAAGTTCTAGAAGGCCGGTCATCAAAAACCGCGGAAAGGAAATGGATGCATGGGGGCGATCGCCAAGAATTGCGCCGGTCGGGCCAAATCAAGCATAAATTCTGTTGCTAAACGAGTCGGCGAGGCTGCACAATGTGACCGGCAGGGCCACTGTAGGATCATGCGAAACTGTGGGACCATGCGAGACGGTGGCGTTGGCCGGCCGCACGTAGACGATGGATGGGAGGATCATCGCAATGCAGAGCAAAGCAGGGACCGTGGAGGAATATCTGGCCGAGTTGCCAGTCGAGCGGCGAGCCGTGTTGGAAAAGGTACGGAGGGTAATCGTCGACAACTTGGACGCCGATTTTGAGGAGGGGATGCAGTATGGCATGATCGGGTACTTCGTTCCGCATCGCATTTATCCCCCAGGATACCATTGCGACCCGCGCCAGCCGCTGCCGTTCGCCGGACTGGCAGCCCAAAAGAATCATTATTCGATGTACCTTTTGGGCCTTTACTCCGACGCAGAGTGGCAGACTCGTTTCGCAAACGCTTGGGGCAAATCGGGCAAGAAGTTGGACATGGGGAAATGCTGTATCCGCTTTAAACGCCCCGAGGACCTGGCATTGGACGTGATTGCGGATTTTGTCCGAGGGGCGCCGGCGGCCGAATTCATTCGGCGATACGAAGCAGCAATCTCGTCGCGGACCAGGTCGCCGTCGCCCAAAGGGAAGTCTTCCAAGAAGAAGCCGTCGGCGCCTGCGGCTGCCAAGGCGAAGGGGAAAAAGGCCCCGCGGAAAACGACGAAGCGATAGAACGGGAAGAGTGGAAACGAAGAGCGGCTTGAAGGTGGGGTGCGATCGGCGTATATTCGGTGCTAATCCGAGCGATCAAATAGTTTACCAAGCGACACGGCCGAGGTTTTTGGGAGTTTGTGCGATGACGATGGATAAGAGTTTGCGCGTTCGGCGCGGAATGACGCGTGCCCGGAGCGTGCTGAATCGGGCGGAGCGGATCGCGCGGCTGCAGGAAGCGGATCGATGGGAAGAAGGTCGCAGCCCGATCGGCCTGCCTAAGGTCCGCGTTTACAAGCTTGCGATGAAGAAAAAGAAGAAGAAGAAGGAAGAGGAAGGCGCTGAAGGGGCTGCTCCCGCGGCTGGAAAGGCTGCCCCGGCCGGCAAGGCCGCTGCGGCCGGCAAGAAGTAAAACAAGCGGGTCATCGCGACCTCAGAGGCTCTGTTACGACAGGGCCAGTTGGCCGACGGCTCGGGAAACCGGGCCGTTTTTCTTTTCGCACGTTAGTTGCGCTCAGTGCCGTACTCGGTTGCGGATGGCCCAGGGGGCCATTGCTCGGCTGTTGCAGGCTACGTTCTGGGATTGAGCACGAATTCTCGAAGCGTGCCCCGCTGATGACACGGCAGGGATCCGCAGACTTGCCAGAAAAGTTTGCTCGGCCCGTGAAGCCCTTGTTGACAAAGCCCATGAAGCCGGTATCATCTCACTTAATTGAGATTGAGTCTCAATTGCAAGAGAGCCTTTTTCGACCGGAGGATTGTTTTAATGAATTCGACTCAAAGAGTTCGCCGCCATGGCTTTACGTTGATTGAGCTGCTGGTGGTAATCGCGATAATTGGAATCCTGGTAGCCTTGCTTTTGCCCGCCGTTCAGTCGGCGCGGGAAGCCGCTCGCCGCTCGTCGTGTGCGAATAACATCCGGCAGGTGGCCCTGGCCGTGCTCAATTTTGAGAACACAAAGCGGCACTATCCCGCCAGTTTCGAATGGGAC
>JALHPA010000565.1 GCA_022842745.1 Pirellulales bacterium | reverse complement strand
GCGGGAAAAGTGGTGGCGATCACTTGCCATGCGGACGTCGCAGAATGGCTGTCGCCGGATTGGACGGTCGATCTTGGCGCGCGGCGGACGACCTGGGGGCGTCTTCGGCGACCCGCGGTCGACCTGCGGATGTTTCGCTGCCGCCGCGACGCTTGGCGATTGTTTGCGCGGCATCACTATTTGAGCGGAGGATTGCCGCCGGGGGTCCGCTGTTACGTGGCCGTGTGGGGCGAAAAGCCGGTGGCGTTTGCCGCGACTCTGCCGCTGATCGGCCGCCGGCGGCACTGGCGGATCAGCCGGCTGGTGACGCTGCCGGACTTTCAGGGTGTGGGAATTGGCATGCGCATGGCGGAAGCGGTCGCCGAGCACCACCGCGCGGCTGGCGAGCGAATCAACGTCACTTCGTCGCATCCGGCGCTGGTGGCCCACTGCGGCCGTTCGCCGCGATGGCGCCGACTGCGCCGTCGAAAACGCTCGCCGGGGGACGAGGAGCGCGGGCTGGGAAATTATCCACCTCGCGCTTCGCGGCCGGTCTGGTCGTTCGAATTCACAGGCGCGTGTGCAGGCGTCCCATCGATTCCTCCTGTGGCTTCGACCCCTCCCGTTGCTTCGACATAGTGACCCGACCCATGCCCGATTGGGAGGCCGACGCCGTTGATTTGGGAAGCCAGCGCGCCGGGGATGCGCCGATTACCGCCGGGCCGGATTCGTCCGCCGCGGCGCTGTACACCTTCCAGGCTGCCACGTTCGATCCCGACCCTGCCCCTCCCTCTGCTTCCTTGCGCGCCGACCTGCAAGATTCCAACGAAGCGGAGAGCGAGCGAGCTTTGGTGGGCTCGATCGACGAGGCGGCTCGCGACCCGAAGCAGTGGCGCGCTGCCGCCTGGCGATTGGAGCGGCTGGCGCCGCACCGCTACGCGCGCCTCCGTCCCGAGAGCATCTCCGTCGAGCAGATGAAAGAGATCGCGCAGGAGTTAGCGGGCGTGTTGAGCGCCGAGATCGAGCTGCCGGAACTGCGGCAGCAGTTGCAAGCGCGGCTGGCGGCCTACATCGAAACCATTACTCCTTCGACCCCTCCCCGGAAACGCCGTGCCCCGCCCTCCCGCGAACGCTGACAGCACCGAGCGGCTTTCGCCTCGGATGCGTTTTGCGCGGCAACTGCGCGGAGCGCTAGCGAGCGCTTGGACCGCGGCGCCGGGACCGGACGGGCGAACGGTGCAGGACCTGGACCTGTTGGGGTGGGGACGAAGACTGTTACCGGAACACTTTCGCCTGCCGCCGTCGCGCATGCATCTGTGGCTGGCCGCCCAGTGCGACCGGCTGCGGCGGGAGCGAAAGCTCGGCGAACGGGGGGCAAAGGTCAACGTGCTCGGACCGCGCGGGGGGGCCAAGTCGACCTTGGTCACGCTGGCCCATGTTCTGCGGGCCGCAGTGCAAGGGGAGGAACCGTACATTTGGATTATCTCCGATACGGCCCATCAGGCCGCCGCCCACCTGGCCAACGTCCGCGCTGAATTGGTGGACAACCAGCGCCTGGCGGCGGCCTATCCCGGCGTGGTCGAGCCGCCGCCGCGCGGGACGACCCAGGGGCTGACGCTGGCCAACGGAGTGCGGATCGAAGCCTGGGGGACGGGGCAAAAGCTCCGCGGCAAGCGGCACGGCGCCTTCCGCCCCACCCTGATCGTGTGCGACGACTTGCAGAACGACGGCCACATTCGCTCGCGCTTGCAGAGGGAGCGATCGCGGGCCTGGTTCCACGGCGTGCTCTTGAACGCCGGCAGCCCACGCACGTCGATCATCCATCTGGCGACCGCGCTGCATCGGCAAGCATTGGCCCTGGAACTGCACGCGACCGCCGGCTGGCGATCGCGCTCGTTCGCGGCGATCGAGCGCTGGCCGAACAACATGCCGCTGTGGGCGGAGTGGGAGTCCTTGTACGCCGACCCGGATTTGCCCGACCGCGAACAGGCGGCGGAGGCGTTTTACGAAGCGCACCGAGCGGCAATGGACGAGGGGGCGGTGGTCCTGTGGCCGGAGGAGGAGGATCTGTACTCGCTGATGCGGCTGCGGGCGGACTCGGGCCGGATCGCCTTTGAACGGGAGAAGCAAAACGTCCCGGTCGATCCGGAGGAATGCGAATGGCCGGAGGATTACTTCGGCGACTGGATCTGGTTCGACGAGTGGCCGGGCCGCTTGGAATTGCGGGTGATCGCGCTCGATCCCAGCAAGGGGAGCGATTCCCGCACGGGGGACTATTCGGCGTTCGTCCTATTGGGCGTGGACGCGGCGTCCACGATCTACGTGGACGCCGACCTGGCCCGTCGCCCCACTCCGCAGATCGTCGCCGCGGGCGTTGAGCTGGTTCGACGGTTTCAGCCGCACGCTTTCGGCGTCGAGACGAACCAGTTTCAGGAATTGCTGGCCGGCGAGTTCGAGCGCGCCTTCGCCCAGCAGGGCTTGTTGTCGCAAGCGGTGACTCCGCTCGACAACACGACCCCAAAGCAGGTGCGAATCCGCCGGCTGGGGCCGCTCTTGTCGTCGCGGCGGTTGCGGTTCAAGTCCCATTCCGTCGGCGCTCGCATGCTGGTGGACCAACTGCGCGAGTTCCCGATGGCCGACCACGACGATGGTCCCGACGCCGCGGAAATGGCCCTGCGGCTGGCCGAGTTATGGCGGTGGGGGCGGCTGTACCACGACGGACTAGGGGATCGTTTGCGCTTGGATGTGCCGTGACCGCTTGTTCCATGTTTCGATTGATCCGACAGGAGGATTTATTCATGCCAAAGCTTCCCGATTCCAGTTCCGATCCCGCCGCCGCTCCGCTGGACCGGCTGCAAGCGCGGCTGCACGAAGCGTGCGACGCGTTGTGGGATTCGTTCGTCGATCCGGCGGACGCGTTGTTCGACGTGGACGGTTCGCGGTGGATGCCGCTGTCGAACGGCGGCTGCGAGCCGGATCCATCGGCCCCGCTGGACGAGGCGGGGTTGCGCGACTTGCGAAACCAGTGCCGGTTGCTGGCTTGGACCAATGAATTCGCCATCAATGGCCACGAGAACCGAATCAATTACATCGTCGGCGACGGGCACAGCTACCGGGTATCGATCCAGGCGGGTCTGGAAGCCCCGGCCGAGTGGGGCGCGTTGGGCCAGGCCGAGTTGGATCGATTCCAGCGGCTCAACGACTGGCAACGGCGGCAACAGGAGATCGTCCGCCGCCGCGACCGCGATGGCGAAGTCTTTCTGCGGTTCTTCCTCTCGCCCTCCGGCGATACGCGGGTCCGGTTTGTCGAACCGGGGCAGGTGGCGACTCCCGCCGAGCGCGCGGTGGACCCGGCGGCGCGGCTGGGAATTCTCACCGATCGGGACGACGTGGAGCAGCCGCTGGCCTATTTC
>JALHPA010000564.1 GCA_022842745.1 Pirellulales bacterium | reverse complement strand
GCTCTGCGGTGCAGCTCTCCAATGCCGCTCCCACCGGGACCGTCCAAGTCAAGCTCACCAAGGGCCAACCCGATTTCGACATTGTTGTCGGCGTCGCCTGGGACAACCTGCGGCCCGAACCGATCGCCCGCTCCC
The DNA here is from genome assembly GCA_022842745.1 of Pirellulales bacterium. Classification (GTDB taxonomy): domain Bacteria; phylum Planctomycetota; class Planctomycetia; order Pirellulales; family JALHPA01; genus JALHPA01. The sequence continues at coordinate 3,259 of JALHPA010000564.1, read as the reverse complement.
TCCTTAGCCGCGCAGCCGCCGTCTGCTTCGGCACGCTCGCCCAGCGCGACCCGCGCTCCCGCGCGGCCATCGAAAGCCTCTTGGACGGCGCCCCCGCCGATTGCCTGCGCTTGTTCGATGTGAACCTCCGCCCTCCCCACTTTGCAGACGCCACGATCCGCGCGTCGGTGGATCGCTGCAACGTTCTGAAAGTCAACGACGCCGAACTCCCCACGGTCCTCCGCGCTATCGGCTGCCCCGAGCGCGAGGATTGGGCGGAGTTGCTCTTTGCCGACTACCCCCGCCTGCGTCTGGCCGCGGTCACCCGCGGCGCGTCCGGCAGCTCCCTCTACACCCCCGCCGCACCCGCCGGGCATCATCTTGCCGCTCCCCAGGTCGCCGTTACCGACACCATCGGCGCAGGCGACGCCTTCTCCGCCGCTCTGCTCCAAGCTATGCTCCTCGACGCACCGCTGGAAACGGCCCACCAGCGCGCTAGCCGCCTCGCCGCCTACGTCTGTTCCCAACCAGGGGCGACCCCTCCCTTACCCAACGATTGGAGGATCCCCGACCGATAATCCCTCGCGCAATCGCGCCAAGCGTCCGCGCGTTTCTGAGTTTCTCGCCAGGAAAATTTGCGAGTTCTCTCCGCATCCGATAGAATCCCCTCCCGGAACATAGCAGCGTGGCGTTGACGAAACCTTCCAGGCGATCGGCCCAGAAGAAAGGCGTTGTCATGTCCCGTCGTGCCGGTTTCACGCTCGTCGAGTTGCTCGTCGTCATTGCCATTCTCGGCATTCTGATCGCGATCTTGTTGCCCGCCGTTCAGGCCGCCCGCGAATCCTCGCGCAACGTCCAGTGCCGCAACAACCTCAAGCAGGTTGGCCTCGCGGCCATCCAGTACGAGTTCCTCAATCGCAAGTATCCCACCAATGCCGTCCAGCGCAGCAACCGCAACGTGAGTTGGATCGTGTCCATTCTGCCGCACATGGAAGAGAAAATCCTCCATAACGAGTGGATGGCCGCGGTCGGCTTGCGGCCCGCTCCGCGGATCACTCCTCCCCGCCCACTGCCGCAGATTGTGGGCACCCCCGTTCCCATCCTGATCTGTCCCAGCCGCCGCCGCGCCCTCGCTTATCCCGTCGGAGGCAACTCCAATCCCGGCGCTGCCCGTACCGATTACGCCCTCAACGGCGGCGCCTCCAAACAGCCGGACGACTTCGTCCTCAAATGGCCAGGCATCTTCGCCTCCAACTTCTCCAACCCCGCCAAGCCCGCCAAGCCGGTTCGAGCCAAGGACGTCAAGGACGGCCTCAGCAAGACGTACCTGATCGGCGAGAAAGCCATGAACGGCCGCCACTACACCACCGGCATGGACGAAGGTGACAATGCTGGGTTCTTCGACTGCGGCAGTGCCGGTGGAATTGCCAGCAACTGCGTCCGCTGGGCGAAAAAGCTCCCTGCGTCAGACGTTCTCGGTCAGCAGAACTGCTGGAGTTGCCACAGCTTCGGCAGCGCTCACAAGGCCGCCTGGAACGTCGTCCTCTGCGACGGCGCCGTCCGCCCCATGTCCTACGAAATCACCTTCAAGACCCACGCCGCCCTCGCCAGCCGCGCCGCCAGCGATCAACCCGGAAGGCTCGATTGAACGGCCCGCACGGTCGCTTGACGTCTTGGAAACGCTGTCGTTGTAGATCCGTGGATCCACTGTCGTCGAAGACTCGGTAACCTATACCGATCGGCTGCGATCAAAGAATCGCCGCGACTAAAGGTTCGCGGCCGCCAGCTTGGCCCCAGCGTCTAACGGAGCTTCACTAGAAGTCTTCACAGTCAGTGCGGTCGCTAAACTGCCGCTTGGGGCGTTCGATGTCGCGCCGGATTGGGCGACCGTTCCGATCGGCGAGAGCGCCGCGACGCCGTTGGCGCCCTCCTCCACAACGGCCTTGGCGCCTGCGGAAACCGGCGCCTCCACCGGCCGGGCCATCTTTCCCGGCGCAGGAATCGACAGCAACTCGTGGACTTGAGCCTCCAGCGGCTCCAAAAAATCCAAGAAGCTTGTCAACTGGGCGCTCGCTGCGCACGGATCGCGATATCCCACCACGTGCAAATGCCCGATCGTCATCCCATCCACCACCAGCGGCAGATCGATCCGCCACACCTTGTTCGTATGCGCCGCCGATGGCCGCTTCCAGGTGGCGTAAAAGTCCTCATGCAAATGCGGCAGGTACAGATTCAACCGCAGCCGGATCAAGTCGAACCGCTCCGCCGATTCCACCAACGCGTTCCAAATCTTTTCTTCCCATTGCAGCGAACCCTGCAATTGATGGCTGGAGTGGCTGGCCTTGCCCTCCCCGGAGGGAATCGCCACGATCGTCCGCCCGATCCCCAGCAAGCTGGAGTTCAACAACATCAGCTCGACGTGCCCAAAAACCCGCGTCCCGATCAGCGATCCCAACACCAGGAACACCACCGCGAATCCAATCCACTCTTTCTGGAAATAGATTCCCAGAATCGCACCCAGAGACGTGATCGAGCATAGCCCCACGATCAACAGCACCGCCTGCCGGGTGCTCAGCCCCTGTTTCAACAGCCGGTGATGGATATGTCCCCGATCGGTCGAGTAAATGCTTCGCCCGGTCAGCTTCCGCCGCGCGATCGCCGCCAGCGAGTCCAAAATCGGGATCGTCCACACCGCCAGCGGCGCGGAAAAAGCCACCGTCGCCGCCCCCTTGGTCGAACACCGCAACGCCAGCGTCCCCAGCACCAGCCCGATGATCATGCTCCCCGCGTCCCCCAGGTAAATCGTCGCCGGAGCGAAGTTGTACCGCAGGAATCCGAGCAGCGCCCCCGCCAGGATCAAGGCCACCACCCCGTCCAGCGTGTTGCCCGTCATGAAGGCGATCGCCGCCAGCGTGATGCTGAACACGATCCCCACGCTGGTACAAAGTCCATCCACCCCATCGATCAAATTGAACGAATTGATCGAACCCAACAGCCAGAACAACGCCAGCAAAGACCCCGCCTCGCCCAGCGAGAACTCGTGTCCAAACAGCGTCATCCGTTCCACGAACAAGCCCGGCGCTTTATCCCCCCCGAACACGGCAAACATCAGCGGCCCCGCGAACACCACCAGCGCCCCTGCCAGAATCTGCCAGAAGAGTTTCGTCCGGCCGCGAATCTGATACCGGTCGTCCACCAACCCCACGATGCACAACAGCACCGCCGCGACCCCCATCCCCGCCAAGGGCGCCCGGCTCCGAATCCAAGGAATATCGAACCA
>JALHPA010000563.1 GCA_022842745.1 Pirellulales bacterium | reverse complement strand
CCTTCCTGCCACCGACCACGTCCGCGTCGCCGTGGGCCGCCACTACCGCGACACCTCCCCCACGAGCGGCGCCCTCTATACCCCCGCCGCCGAAACTTTGACCGTCGACGTCGAAGTGACTCCCACTTCCCGCGACGCCGACTTAACCCCATCCAATTTGGCTGCCAACCATCCACCCGCCCCCTCGGGGCCACTTGCCGCCCCCTCGGCCACCTCCGACGCCCCGGCGGCGTGATCAACCGATCTCCTTCGCGTACCTGCGTTTGCCGCCGGCGCCTCTTGCCCTTCAAAATCGCTTTCCGACTCTTCGGTACGGCGATTGCTCCTTTCGACTCCCAGAATCTTCCTCATCGGGAAGAGTGCTCGTGGGGGGGCGACCTGCTTTGGTTCTGCCCCGTTCAAGACCTCGTACAAGCCCAGTTCAAGTCCTCGGAAAGGATCGACAATCATGGCGAACCAGCAAACGCTGCAAGGAAATTGGAACGAAATCACCGGGAAACTACGCTCCAAATGGGGTCAACTCACCCAAGATGAGCTCACCCAGTACCAAGGCAACGCCTCCCAACTCGTTGGCTACATCCAACGCAAAACCGGCGAAGCCCGCGGCGAGATCGAAAAATTCGTCAACGACCTCATGAGCAAAGGGGGCGAAGGCGCGGGCCACGCGCTCGAATCCGCACGCGAATATGCCAACCAGGCCTCCGAATCGATGCGCGAAGGCTACCGCTCCGCCGAACAAATGGTCCAGCAACGGCCCGGTCAGGCCGTCGCCATGGCCTTCGGCGCGGGCCTCCTCACCGGCGTCATCCTCACGCTGATGATGCGGGACTAGCCCGCGACTGTCGGCGGTTCCTAAAGCATTCCGGAGACCCACTCATGCGAAACTCAACTGCCGAGCCTTGGACAGAACAAGTCAGCGGTACCTTCCATCAAGTCTACGAATCCTCGGCCGACTGGGTCCGCGAAGCCCCGTTCTCCGCCATACTCGTCGCCTTCGGCGCAGGCGTCGCCCTCGGGTTCGCCGTCGCGGCCCCCTTGGCCGATGCCCTCCGCGACGACCGCTCGACGCGCTGGCAAAAAATGGCCCGCCGCTTCGGCCACCGGTTAGAAAATTACGTCCCAGAATCCGTGTCGCGTCACTTCTCTCGCTAAGAGAGATGCTGCGGGAGTTCGAGAGTTCCTATGAACGACGATCATGGCGAACAGATCCGCGAACAGATGGCGGCTATTCGTGGCGCCCTGCGCCAAGATGTAGAAACCATCGCGGTCAATGCGAAGCTGGTCGCCGATTGGCGGCACCATTACCGCAAGCATCCCGCTTGGTTCGCGGCCGCCGCGGCAGTCGTAGGCTACTCCATCATTCCCCACCGAAAACCAGCTTCCATGAACGGCGCTGGCCCGGCCCAATCCAACGGCTATCAACACGCCGCCCAAATTCCTCCCCAGTCCAAACAGAAAGACTCCCTCGTTCAAGAAGTGGTCCGTGGATTTGTCCTTCCCACCCTCTTCAAAGTGGGCATGAACGGCATCGTCCAACAATTAAAAGCCGGCGCGGATCGCAACTCCGATTCCCCTACCGAATCGCAGCCCGCGCCCCACCCGATATTTCGATCCGAAGAAGCACGCTAAACCCAACCTGAGGTATCGTGGATCTCGCCGCTGCCGGCAGGTGGCGCTAGCGGATCCAACCGCGAGGACCGAATTCCTTCGGCCAGGCGCCGATGTTTGCCCTACCTGCCGCGGGCGATTTTGGAGCATATCATGATCGCTCGATTTGAGATCACGCCCCCGCCCGCCCGCGATCCCCAGGTCCCGCCGCCAACCGCGGCGTCCTCTTCCACCGCCGGGCTTTTCAGTATCGTTCGGCAGATGGCCGGCCGGCGACCGGCTCTCTGCCTCAGCATGGCTTTCGCCGCCGGAGCGCTCATCGGATGGGTTGTCAAACGACGCGATTAGAGCCGCCTCCCCAGGCCGACGATCAACCTGCCCGCGCCATCGCCCAAGGCGTCCGCCATTTGGGTCACGACATCGTCGGCTTGCTCGAGCTCCAATACCAGCTTGGCGTCGAAGACGCCAAAGCGGCCACCTCCGGCCTTCTCACCCGACTGATTGTCGCGCTCGTTGGCGCGGTTATCGCCGTGAGCGCCCTGCCCATCCTGTGGATTTCCATCTCCGAAGGGATGATCCGGCTCTGGGATCTCGATCGCTGGCTCGCCTACGGCATCATGGCCGTGATCGGCCTGACCGCCGGCGGCTTAGCCGCCTTCCTCGCCGTGCGAAACCTCGGCAGTTCCTTCCAGAAGTTCGAACGTTCCAAGCGCGAATTCAGCGAAAACGTCCGCTGGATCAAATCGGTCCTCAAAGACGCCGCCTGATCCGGTCAACAACAACCCATTCACATCCCCACGCCAATTCCACCGGAGGTCCTCATGAGCACCGCGCAAAAGCGTAACGCCGCATCCCCCAACGAACGCCGCGAAGATTCCGCCGATCTCAAGCATCCCGCCGAGGATCTCCTCCGATACGCTCGCGACTACGCCCGCGAAAACCCCGAAATGGCCGCCCTCTGGTGCTTCGGCATCGGCTTCGTCCTCGGCTGGAAACTCAAACCCTGGTAAGACCCCGACCCTCCTACTCCCCCTTCCCAGGCGGCGCCAGCGGCAATCGCACGATAAACTCGGCGCCCTTGCCGATCCCTTCGCTCCGCCCCTCCAATTCGCCCCCCTGCACCTCCACCAGCCGTTGCGCAAGCGACAAACCAATCCCCATCCCTTGTTGGCCGTGCTCCGGCGCTTGCGCGAACATCTGAAAGATCCTCGGCAATAGCTCGCTCGATATCCCCACCCCCGTATCGCGCACCCGGTACGCCGCCATCCCCTCCTCCACCGCCAACGACAGCCGAATCTGCCCCCCCGCCGGCGTGTACTTGGCCGCATTCGTCAACAAGTTGACCAGCACCTGTTGCGTCCGCGCCGGATCGGCCCAGATCCACACCGGCGACTCCGGCATCGTCACCGTCAATTCGTGCCCCTTCTCCCCGATCAGCGTCGCCGTCGTATCCACCGCCCGCTGCGCTGCCCCCCGCCCGTCGATCGTCTCCGGAAAAATCCGCAGCGATCCCAGCCGAATCCTCGACACGTCCACCATGTCGTCCAGCAGCCGCCGCATGTGATCCACCTGCCGCTGGGCGATCGCCAGCGTCTCGTCCTTTTCCCCCTGCCCGCTACCTCCCTGGCTGCTACCTCCTGGTCGATCGCCTCCCGCACCATTCTGCTGCAAGTCGATCAACTGCAAAATCGAATTGATCGCGTGGAGGGGATTGCGCAGCTCGTGCCCCAGCACCGCCAGAAACTCGTACGACCGCTCGTTGGCCCGTTCGACCTCCGCCGTCTGATGGGC
>JALHPA010000562.1 GCA_022842745.1 Pirellulales bacterium | reverse complement strand
CTCATACGCCTACAGTACCCCCAGCGGCCGAAAATCGCCCGACACGCCCGACGGCGTGCATTACAGGTTGTTATATGGACCGCCGTTCAACGACGCCAGCCAAACGGCGTTTTGAAAGGTCGCCAGCCCAGGCGAAACTGACGAAGAACTCCAGCACCTCTTCCGCGCGCTGCGAGAATAGACCCCCTATAGCCCCGTTTATTCGATTTCCGGGCAAGAACGTTCGTCAATCTCGGGCTCCAATCCGGGGCAGCCGTACCAAGGAACCCGCCAGTCGTTGCCGGCGCCAAGCGACGAACATTTTTGCTCCGTTTGCCGCGATGCCAAAACGGAATCCGCATCGGCCGAATCTCGGTGAGCTGCCGGAGGACTGGGACGAAAGCAGCTTGGCGCAGCGGATGGAGGGGCAGCGATGCTACAGTGAACGAAAGGTGAAATCGCTATCGGATTGAAAGGGCGAGGTAGTCACCGAGGCGAAGTTTGGGTGGCTAGCATGAACCGCGGGGAGCGGGTGGGGAATGAAGACCAAGGTTCAATTTGGGTTGTTGGAGCTGATGTATTGGACGGCGGTGGGGGGAGCGCTGTTGGGGCTGTTATTGCGGATTCTGGATGTTGTAAGCAGCGTGTGTCTGGTGGGGCCGTGGTTGTTGGGCACGATTGCCGTGCTGCGATATCGGGGGGGCGAATTTGCCGTCGTCTACTCGATGGGATGTGGCACTTGTGTAATGGGGTTATTTTTTGTGCGTCACTCCGGCTTGATCGGCGTGACAGGCTTGGACATGTTCGCATTTGTTGCGAGTGCTGCAACCGCCGGGAGTCTTTCTACCGTCGCGGGGCCGATGATGGCTGGGATCGCGGTAGTTTTGTCATGGATCGGGAAACGAATTGGCCGGATTTCGCAGCGGCCAGTTCCGACGGATGCTTCCAATGAGTCGAATTCCAGCGCTGGGCAAACTCCGGATTGAAAATTCAAAAGGAGGGGTCCCGCATGAAAACCAAGGGTCAATTTGGGTTGTTGGAGTTGATGTGTTGGATGGGCGCGGGAGGAGCATTGTGGGGGGCGGCAGCACGAGAGTTGGGGATCGTCGGAGGTGGAATCATTTTGGCGTTGGTGGTAGTCCTCGCGGTGTTGGTAAGGAGGAACCAAGGGAACGATTCCCGATTGGTGTATGCCGTCGTTTGCGGCGTGATTTTGGCGCTCGTGGCGCTAGTCCTTCCATCGCTGGTGACCGCGAGTGGTCAGGGCCAAGCGACGATTGTTGGAGTGGCCGTTGCCGCGCTGGTGGCGCTCCTGACCGGGCTGTTCCTGGCATCGATGTCGATCGTGGTCGATGGGGCCGGCGAATGCATTGGCGTACGTCCAGACAGACAACCTTTAGCGGAGTGTTTGCCCTGGTGGAAAAGCGCTGCCGTAAGGAGAGCGAGAATGCAAAAGTTGTGGCTGTTTCCTGTGTTGTTGGCGCTCGGTTGTTGCGTGGCCGGGTTGTATGGGGCGGCGCACAATCAAATCTCCTACACGGTGTCCAGCGAGTACTTCACGGAATTCAAATTCCAGCGATTCGGCATTCCCGAGGAGTGGCCGCAGCGGGTGGGGGCGTCCGTCGTCGGTTGGCAAGCCTCGTGGTGGATGGGGCTGGTGATCGGGGTTCCCATTCTGTCGTTGGCGCTCTTGCTTCCAAACGCAAAGGCGTATTGGCGGGGGTCGCTGATCGCGTTTGGAGTCGCGGCCGCGACGGCCCTGGTGGCGGGGCTATTGGCGCTCGCGGCAGGCAGCCTGTTGATCGACGAGGCGGATTTGTGGCTGGGATGGTATCCTGTAGGGGTGACGGATCGCCGGGCGTTTGCTTTGGCAAGGACCATGCACAACTTCAGTTACATCGGCGGCGGCGTGGGAATTTTTGCCGCGGCGATCTACTTGGGACTGACCCGTTGGCGGCTTTCCAAACAGGAGAGCAGCTTGGCAACGAAGGATTGAAGCGGCGGCTTGAGGAAGTCGAAAAAGCAAGGCGAGCGGCAGGCGAATGAAAGCCAGAGTTCATTTTGGATTGATCGAGTTGCTCTATTGGACGGCGGTCACTGGGGCGCTGTTTGGGTTAACAATGCGGGAGTGGGGCGCCATTGGTTCTTTAAGTATTGTTGGAATCTGGCTGTTCGGAACGATGGGGGTGCGGCGGTATTGGGGGATTGACGCGGCGATGTTCTATTCGATGGTATGCACTTTCTGTTTGAGTCTGATTGGACTATTTTGGCTCCGCAAAGAGCTCTGGGGAGTGCGAAACATTCCGGTTTTCGATCTGTTCATACTCGCGGCAACCGTTGCGATCATTGCGGGATCGATTATGACTGGAATCGCGGCCATCTTGTCCGGAGGGGGGTGGTGGATCGGCCGACTTGCCCGACGGCGAGTTATTGCGGACGAGTCCGGCGGATCGCGTTCCGACTTCGGGCGGACGCAGTTCGGCACTCCCGAGCAGCTATGATCTGGTGACGGGGCCGTATTTTGGCTCGTTAGTAGAAGCGGGATATGTGTTTCGTGGCAATGGAGCGATGGTTCGGTGGATAGTACGGTGAGAAATGAAACGCGCGTCGATCCGCCATTCCGGGAACCGCTCCGCATCGGTCCGGTGATCGTCGATCCCCCGATCCTCCAAGCCCCGATGGCCGGATTCACCAACTACGCCTATCGGCAGGTGGTACGCGAGTTTGGCGGGGTCGGCTTGCAGGCGACGGAGATGATCTGCGCCAAGGGGTTTTTGTGGCAGGAGCGGGAAGAGGAACTGCCGGAGAGGCTGTGGGGAGTGCGCGAGGAAGCCCGGCCCCTGGCGGTGCAAATGTGGGACAACGACCCGGCGACATTGGCCGCGGTGGGGGCGCGGCTGGCGCACGACCTGAAGGTCAGCGTGGTCGACATCAACTTTGGCTGCCCCGTCAAGCAGGTGACGGAGAAAGCGCATAGCGGCTCCTACCTGTTGCGGTGCCCGGAAAAAGTGGGCCAGATCGTGGAGCGGGTGGTGCGTGCCTGCGCTCCGACGCCAGTCACGGCCAAAATCCGGCTGGGATGCACGCGGAAGCGCATCAACGCGATCGAGGTGGCGCAAACGATCGAACAGGCCGGGGCCGCGGCGCTGACGGTTCACGGGCGGACCGCGGAAGACTTTTTCACCGGCCGGGCAGATTGGGAGCAGATCGCGGCGATCAAGCCGCACCTGCGGCGGATCCCGCTGATCGGAAACGGCGATCTGCAAACGGCGGCGGAAGTCGTCGAGGCGTTTCGGCGGTACGGGGTCGACGGCGTGATGATCGCTCGCGCCGGGCTGGGCAGGCCGTGGCTGTTCAAGCAAGCGGCGGCGGCCTTGCGGGGAGAGCCGATCCCGCCGCACCCCACGCCGGCTGAGGAGCGGG
>JALHPA010000561.1 GCA_022842745.1 Pirellulales bacterium | reverse complement strand
GAAACTGGCGGGAGGAGCCCTACTGGAGCCTCGCCGATCTTGCCGCCCAGCCGGCCACGATCTGCGACGAACGGGTCGCTCTGGACGAGTTGGACCGATTGCTCCGCGAGGCGGTCCGCAAGCGCCTGGTGGCCGATGTGCCCCTCGGAATGTTCCTCTCCGGTGGAGTGGATTCCAGCCTGGTCGTGGCGATCATGCGCGAGGTCGCCCCCCAACCGTTGCAGACCTACACGATCGGCTTCTCCGCGCACCAATTCGACGAAAGTCGCTATGCCGAACAGGTGGCGGCAACCTTGGGAACGCCCAACACCGTGTTCCGCATGTCCGGCAACGACCTGCTGCGGTTTCTGCCAGACGTACCGCATTACTTCGATGAGCCGATGGCCGATTTCTCCCTCTTTCCCACGCTCGCCGTCTCGCGCCTCGCGCGCGAGCACGTCACCGTGGTGCTCACCGGAGATGGCGGGGACGAATTCTTCGGCGGCTACGACAAATACCTCGCGATGGCGTTTTTTGAACGCTATTCCAGGTGGTTCGGGCCGCGCATCCGTCGCGCCATCGCAGGCGCCTCCAATTGGATTCCCATCGAGCGCTACCGCCGGGTGGTGCAGCTCTCCGGCGCCCTCGACACCCCGACTTTCTGCGGCAGTTACAGCAATCTCTCCCGCTATGCCGGCCTGGCGACCCTCATTCCCGACGAACGGATCGGACAACTGCCGGAGGCGGCGGTCGCGCGGTTCATTCGCGCCCTCGACCAGCGCTCCCCCACCGCCGCCGCCATGTTTTACGACGCGGCCCGCTCCATGATCGACGCCATCCTGGTGAAAGTCGACCGCGCCACGATGGCCTTCGCCCTGGAGGCCCGCTGCCCCTTGCTCGACCGTCGCCTGACGGAGTTCGCGGTCGGGGTTCATTTGGATCTCAAAATCCGCGGATCCCAGAACAAATACCTCCTCAAAAAACTCCTCGAGCGCTACCTTCCGAAGAAGTTGATCTATCGACCCAAAATGGGCTTTTCTCCGCCGCTAAGGGACTGGTTCCGCAAAGAGCTGCGCGGCTTGCTCACCGACGCCCTGGCCCCCGAAATGGTCCGCCGCCGCGGCTTGTTCAAACCCGACGGTGTGCAGCGGTTGGTCGACCAGCACCTTCGCGGAGACGCCGACCACTCCCATCCCCTCTGGGCGCTGCTGACGCTGGAAATGTGGATGGGAACCTACGTCGACTCCCCCGCGGTGGCCGCTGCCGTCTGAACGCGGCCCCCAGTTTTTTCCCATCCTGAATGTCTCCCGCCGTCGTGATCTTTCGGATGCTGTCTTTTCCTGCCCTGGGCGTGGCCCTGGGGTGGTTTCTGCTCAGCGACGCGCTTTTGCCAACCATCGGCGTCGGGAGCGTCGAGCGAATCGTTGCCTTGGGCCGCCACCTCCAGTCCCCCTTCCCCCACCGTCCGACGCTGGCCCTGCTCGGCAATTCGATCACCCGTGAAGGGGTCGATGCCCCCCTTGTGGAACAGTCCGCCCCTCCAGGATGGCAGGTCGAAAACCTGGCCATCTCCGGCAGCGGGATCACCGAATTCCTGATCCTCGCTCCCAAATTGCTCGCGGCCAAACCCGCCGCGGTCGCGGTCGGAATCTTGCCCGAGCAGCTTGGCCGCCTGGTCGACGTGCATGTGGATAAGGCCTTTGCCTACGCCCGCGGTGGATTCGTGGCCGCCTGGCCCCCCTCCTGGAACCGTTCGACCTTTCCCGGCTTGGAAGACAAGAGCTATCTCGCCTTGCGTTCCACGCCTTGGGAGCAGGACCTGCACTTCCGCCGCGCCCCCCTCAACGAATTGGCCGAGTCGCTCCGCAAACGCATGCGCGGCGCTTTGCGCCAGACCCCCGTCGACAACTGGCGCGACCCCTACGAAATGCTCGTTTCAGTCCAGCCCGACACGCTCGACCTACATCTCCAGCAAGTCGAACAGACGCTGGCCTCCCGCATGCGCGACGGGACCGCCGCCGGATCGGCCGAAATCGAGACCCTGGTTGGCGCCATCGCCCAAGCCGATGCGCTCCCCATCCTGGTGATTTTGCCCCAGCACCCTCGCTTGCGCCCCTCCTTGAAACCTTATCTGGCCGAGTTGAAAATCCTCTTGGAACGTCTCGCCGCCGAGCGCGACATCCTGGTCCTCGACGCTGCCGACTTGCTCTCCACCGACGATTTTGCCGACGCGGTCCACTTCAACGCCCAGGGGCGCGAGAAGTTCAGCCAGTTCCTAGGCCAGCGGCTCCCTTCGACAGCGCAGCTTCCCCCCTCTCCCTGATCCGGCCCGGCCGGACGGGGCGTCTCCAATAGCGGCAACCTCTGCGCCACCGGGCGCGGGCAACCTCGATGCTCTTTCAAACGCCCGAATTCCTCGTGCTGATGCTCGTGGTGCTGGCCGGAATCGGCTGGTTGCGCACGGCTCGGCGCCAGCATTGGTTGCTGCTGGTGGCCAGCTACGTCTTCTACGCCTGGCTCGACGTCCGCTTCCTGATCTTGCTCTTGATCAGTTCGACGATCGATTACGCCGGCGCCTTGGGGATCGTGGGCGTGCGACTGTCGTGGGCCGAACGGGCTAGACTCTGCCTGTTCTCGATCGCGGCCAGCTATTTTTGCCTGGGCTTGAACTGGCCCGCGATTCAAGGACCCCACGGCGGCTTCCACCTGGCCGAATGGCTTTCTGACGGTTCGGCGTTGCGCGAGTTTTTTCACCCGCAATGGCCCTTCTGGCGGGAATCCCTTGCCTGCTGCGGTGGGTTCGCCTTGATCTGGCCGTTGCTGTTCGAAGCCTACTTTCGACTGCCCGAGTCCGCCCGCCGCCGCGCCTTCTTGGTCACGAGCATGGCCGCCAACCTGGGCATGCTGGGATTCTTCAAGTACTACAACTTCCTCGCCGACAATTTGCAGGCCCTCCATGTTGCTCTTCCGCATATGGATCTGGTGCTGCCGGCCGGAATCAGCTTCTACACGTTCGTCACCATGAGCTACGGCATCGACGCCTACCGCGGCGAGCTGGAGCCGGAGCGCTCCTTCGTGCGCATGGCGCTGTTTGTGTCGTACTTCCCTCACTTGGTCGCCGGACCGGTCATCCGCCCCGATCAGTTGCTCCCCACCCTCCATTCTCCTTGGCGGCTGGAAGGCCGCCGCCTCGAGAGCGGTTTTCACTTGGCATTGGTCGGACTGTTCAAAAAGCTCCTGATCGCCGACACGATCGCCCCGCTGGTCGCGGTGACGCTGGGCGACCCCCAAGGCCAACCCAGCCTGGTCATCTGGCTCGGCACGGTGATGTTCGCCGTGCAAATCTACTGTGACTTCAGCGGCTATACCGACATTGCCCGCGGCGTCAGCCGGATGTTGGGCGTCGAGTTGCCGCTCAACTTCA
>JALHPA010000560.1 GCA_022842745.1 Pirellulales bacterium | reverse complement strand
CCGCCCAAAGCCCGCCCCAAAGAAATTCGGTCGGGTGCCTGGGGTCAAGCCGCCAGGCTTGCCCCCAGAAAACACTCTTGATGCCCCCCACCCCGTGTCACAGGTACTCGTGAGCGGCGAAAATGCGGCGCTAGGCAAGAGGAATTGCGGAAAGCGCGCCGCGAGAAGGCGGCTAACGGGACTGTGGGACATACTCCAATCGAGCGCTGGAAACGATCCCCTTCCGGTCGAATTGATTGATTGGGCAAACTGCAATCGAATTCTCTCCGGGGTGCAGCGTCCACTCGAAGGACGCCGACGGTTGCTCGATCGCAGGTCGTCCGTCGATGGAGACGGCGAAGCCGCGAAAGTTCGGGGTGACGGTGCGGAAACGGAGCGATAATCGGCCGTCGGCAAGAGGCCTGGCGTGAATTTCGGCCTGGTTGAGGGTCCAGAAAAGATCTTCGCGGCGCCGGGTGGCGGGGTACAGCGCCCAGGCGAGCGACGGATGGCCCGAAACGCGGTCGTCTTGAAAGACCAGAGTCGCGTGGTCGCTTCGGGCTGGGTGGCCGAGGAAATAGCGGTTGGTGAGCCAGTCATTGCGCAGTTCGACGATGCCGACGTGCCGGTGGTAGCGAACCATGCTGTCGGGAGACAGCTCCGGAACTTTCAGATGCACCAGCGTGGTATTGGGATCCGAACTCTGCGTTCCGCGAACGATTTTCATACGAGGTGGGGGCGGCGCGAAGTTTTCGTCATGGACTTCAAGGGTACTGAAGGGGACGCCGTCTTTCTGGTAGTAGTGGTTTAGCTCCGCATCGAACTCGATCCACTTGCCGTATTGGTTCGACCAGACTTCGGTCGTGCCATGATCGATGGTTGAGAGACGGACCTGGTGGCCGACGCTGAGCACGACTTGCGCGAACAGGCGGGGAAAGAAGATGCAAGGATCCTGATCGTGGTCGGGATCGTAGGGCCGACCGGTGGTGTTATGAAGTTTGCGGTCGAGAACTTCCAGGGCGTCAAAATGGTCGCTCTGCGGCTGGTAATCGGACCGGCGGAATTGGCTGCGCGTCCAATTGCACAGTCGGACGAACTCGTCCAATTCGTCGCGCGCGAGCGCGATCACCTCATCCAACCGGTACTTGGTTCGCAATTGGTGCAGGCGAGGCTCGTCGAAGGGTTGGTAGCGGAAGGAAAAAGCGCTCTCCACAATGCGCTCATTGTGGATATCCACAAGAGCCAATTCGGCACTCGTGCTATGCACACGGTCGGCCCCGAGGAACAGGGTTTCTAGGCGTTCATAACCCGAGAAAAAGTCTGGATCGTCGGTCTCTGGAGGAGCAAGAGTAGCCAGGCGGGCCGGAACGGGATCGTGAATCGTTACTCCCAAGGCGAGAGCGGAAAGGGCGCCGCCACGGAGGACTGCCTGCGCCATGGAGGGAAGGGGGGCACGGTAGTAAGCGCTGTACACCAGGAGAGCGACGAGCGTCAGACCGTTGGCCAGGAGGATGACGACGCTAACTGCCCGTCGCGGCGATCTGCGGATCAGCCGCCGGTAGGAATGGGCCGTCTTTTGCACCGGTGGATTGCCGGTGGTCTGGTCGATAACTGCTGGCGACACTCTTGCCCCTCACTCGACAGGTCAAACGCGGCCTATGGCTACCATCGATGGGCCGTGAGGCGATGCAAACACCGTGCCCTGCGCTACTTGAATGCGATGAGTAAGACTTTGCGTGGTACCTGGAACTAGCGTGAGATCATTGAGGATCGGCAACCTGACCGAGGAACAAACGGCGCAAATGACTTTTGGCTGGTCCCTATTCGTCCAGGCGGGCAGAATGGCGAACATCGCGGGGCCGGCGCCGAGTGACCGAGACAGGATCGCGCGCTTGGGAGAAACAGCGGCTGGCGAATGGGCCGGCGGAAGTCCAATTGTGGCGGGTTCTCATAGGAGTCGACCGTGGAATTATTGATCGCGGACGTTGGGCTGCTGTGGTCGGCTGCGGACGGCGGAGCGGCTCGGACGCTGGCCGTATTGGCCGCCATCCTGACCGTGGCCAAGGTGTGTGCCGCGGGGGCTGGCGCCATTGGTCAGCCGGCCGTGCTGGGGGAGTTGCTGGCGGGGGTTGTGCTGGGGGGATCGGCGTTGAGTCTGGTCGACCCGCACGATACGGTCTTGGCGTTGATGGCCGAGATCGGCGTGGTGATTTTGCTATTTGAGATCGGGTTGGAGACCGATTTGGAACAACTTCTGAAGGTCGGTCCTGCGTCCACCGTCGTAGCGATTGTCGGAGTGGCGCTGCCGTTTGGGCTCGGATATGCCGTTTGTTGGGCGCTCGGCCTGGGTACGATCGAGAGCGTGATTGCCGCCGCGACGCTGACGGCCACGAGCGTCGGAATTACGGCGCGGGTGCTATCGGATTTGGGACGGCTGCGGGATGTGGAGAGCCAGATCATTCTGGGCGCGGCGGTGATCGACGACGTCGTGGGATTGATTATTCTGGCGGTGGTGCAGGGTGTGGCCGGAGGAGAACAAATAACGGCGGGCGGAGTGCTGTGGATCGTCGGAATGGCGTTCGGCTTCTTGATCGTGACTTTGGCCGTGGGGAGAGTCGTGGCGCCGTTGCTGGCGCGGGGATTGGGGCGGGTGCGCATGGTCGGGACGCCGACCATCTTCGCCGTCGTGGCGGCGTTTGGATTGGCCTGGGCGGCGGACATCGCCGGTTCGGCGTTGATCATTGGGGCGTTTGCGGCGGGATTGTTGCTGCGTGAAGTTCCTCAAGCCGAACAGATCGAGCATGGCGTGGCGTCGCTGGGGCATTTCTTCGTGCCGATCTTTTTCGTTCACGTGGGGGCCAGCGTCGATTTGCGATCGCTCAATCCGTTGGACCCGGCGCAGCACTCGACGCTGTTGTTTGGTGGACTGCTTCTCGTGGCCGCGGTCGTAAGCAAATTCGCGGCAGGGTTTGCCCCGTGGTGGCTGTCGGTCAACAAACCGGCGATCGGCGCAGGCATGATTCCGCGCGGGGAGGTGGGTTTGATTTTCGCTCAAATGGGTTTGAACTCCGGGCAATTCGACGCGGGGAAATTCAGCGCCGTGACGTTGATGGTCATGGCGACCACGTTCATCGCTCCGCCGCTGCTGAAGGCGTTGTTCAAGGCGAAACCCGGCGTCGAGGAACCCCCTTCGGGCATCGAGGAACTGGTGAGCGGACCGGACTAGGGTCTGCCACTGGCGGGAAGGGAATGTATGCTGGGGTTTTCTTCCACTGGGATATTGACTTGACCGAACGGACGGCGAAGAAACGTCCCCGCTGGCAACTTCCGCCGGGAGTACCGGCGAGCATGTGGGACTATGCGCAGTCGGAGCATATTGCGCGGGACTACGACGAGTATTTTGCCTACAACCGGCTGTTCGAGTTCG
>JALHPA010000559.1 GCA_022842745.1 Pirellulales bacterium | reverse complement strand
CGGGCGAATGGATCTTAATCGCAATCATTGCGTTCCGAGTTCGGCGGGGTCGTCCGTACACCGAGGACGACCGCCGTGCGGTCCGGTTCGGATTTTGGTTTCTGGCGGTGGCAACCAAAGTGATCGCGCGGCTGCTGGGGCGATACTGATTGACTTCTGGCCCGAGACGAGAGTGCCCGGTCCGCGCGTCGTGGCTTGAATTCCGGCTAGCGCATCAAAAGGACCGTCGGAATAATCATCGCCAGGATCCAGGCGACGTGCAGCGCCAAGCGGGCCGGCAGCGGCCAATACCGCCTCGCGGCGAAGAGCGCCAGTCCCAGCAGTCCGAGCATCGGCAGGTTCCAGAGCAGGATCAGCGGGATGTCGATATTGGTTTTTTCAAGAAACCGCGGCGGCAAAAACAGTGCCACAACGAAACTCGGAACTAACACAAGCAAGCACGTCGCCGGTATCGCGCTGTCCATGTATCCGAGAATGGTTGCGGCGATCGTACGGGAGGCGCGCACGCGAGGTCCTGCCAATGCTGTCTGGGTGGTAAATACCACGACGGAAAAGGGGACCAATACCAACATCGCCAGCCACAATCCCACGGGAAAACCGGCGATCAGCTCGACGCGAAGTTTGTGATAAAACACCTCCCCGCGTTCCTGGGGCGACATATTCTGGAAATCGGGATACTTCTCCAGCAATTGACCGATGGCCCGCCCTCCGTCTCCGCTCGCGGGAGCTACGCCGGCGGGGGTCCCCGGCGACGGATTCGCCCAGGCGGCCTGGGACAGCAAAAGCAGATCCTCGTGGTTCGGCTCCAGCGCGGTGAGCGCGATAAAGAGCGAGCCCGCGCTCAAGACCACCACGCACGCGGCGTAGACCAATCCAACAGCGGCGCCGGCCGTCAGATCGGCGGCCCGGTTTTTCGGTCGGACCAAGGCCGCCACGATCAGCCCCGCCGTCCCCATCACACACAGATTCATGAAGTACAGGGCTGCGTGCGACCAGGCGGGCAGCGACCAAAACAGCGCGGTCAACCAAGGAGGATCGACATTGGGCAAGCGCTCGAAGGCGTCGGCGCTGGACGCGCCAAAGAACAGAATGCCGCCGCGCATCCAGGCGGTCATTCCCCCGAACAGTCCAAACGCCAGCCCGGTGATTACGATCCAACCCGCCGACCCGAAATTCTGGCGCACCCAGTAGCGGAGCACGGTCGGCAAGGTGGGGGCGCGGGCCGAGAGCGGTTCACCCGTGAGCCAATGCTCCAGGTCGATAGCCAGCGCCTCGGCGGAACCATAGCGGTCTTGAGGGTTTTTTGCCAGGCACTTGAGACAGATCAACTCCAGGTCGCGGTCGATGCCAGGGGAAATCTCGCGCAAGGAAGGCGGGGCTTGGTGGAGCACCTGCAGCACGGTGTCGAGCGGAGTTTCGCCGCAGAAGGGGGGCCTGCCGGTGAGCGTTTCAAACAGGATCGCACCCAGGCTATAAACGTCGGCCGCGGTCGTGACGTCGCTCTTTCCCGAGGCTTGCTCCGGCGCCATATAACTGGGGGTGCCGATGATCACGCCGGTTCGAGTCTGGCTGCTCCCCCCCTCGACGCGCCGGGCCAGCCCGAAATCGCTGATGTGCGGCTGCTGCTGGCGGTCGAGAAGAATGTTGGCCGGCTTGAGGTCGCGGTGAATCACGCCGCGCTGGTGGGCGTAATGCACCGCCTTGGCGACCTGGGAGAGAATTTGCACTGCGGCTCGCGGATTCGACTTCAACCGGGGAATCTGCTGGGCCAGGCTCTCCCCATCGATCCATTTCATGCTGAAGAAGGGGCGGCCCTCGTGCTCGCCGACCTCGTGCAAGGGAACGATGTGGGGATGGTCGAGATGGGCCGCGGCGGCGGCTTCCATGCGGAACCGCTGCACCTCCTCGGCGGAAGCCAATCGGCCCCCCAAGATCATTTTCAGCGCCACGACCCGATCGACGGCGGTCTGACGCGCCTTATAGACCACCCCCATCCCGCCCCGCCCCAACTCCTCCAGCAATTCGTACCCGCCGATCAACGTTCGCGAAACGATCTCGGGCGGGTGGGGCGTCCGGTTGGGATCTTGCGCCGGGGATAGTCCGGGGGGTTGCAGGGCCAGCGTTTCCTGTGCCGCTCGGGTGAGACCGGGATCGCCGACTCGCATCGCGTTGCGCAACGACTCGACCCAGGGATCCGTGGCGCTGTCAAGCTGCTGCGCGGCCGATTCGCATTCCGCACAGCGCTCCAAGTGTGTACCTACGGCGTGAGCCTGCGGCTCGGTAAGTCCACCGAGCAGATACTCCCGCAGTTGCTGCGAATCGATGCAATCGCGGCCGGGCATACAGAGTTCCCGCGGAAGCCATTCGGCGTTTGGGTCACTTGTCGGCTATCAGCCTGTTGAAAAATGCCTTCGTGGCGTTTTTCAACCGAGCCAAGTTCGCAGCAAGCTGCTCACGGCTCGCAAAATCCTGGCTGAAGGGCCGTGATTTTGTGATCACATCCATGCGATCTTACAGCCCGTCGAGTACACCGGGCTGCTATAGTATTACAAATTGCCATTGGTGTGACATTTTTTTGCCGCGGCCTGATCTTGAGAACCTGACCGATGGGAGGCGAGCAGCAGAATGGTCAGCTCACGTCGCTGAGCCTCATTCAGCGCGCCCGATCAAACGATCCGCAGGCTTGGGCAAAGGTCACCGGGTTGTACCGCGGTTTGGTACGGTATTGGTGCCGGCAGGCAGGCTGCCCGGACGCCGAGATTGAGGATGTCGAGCAAGAAGTCTTCGCGGCGATGTCCGCGGGACTGGCCAAATTCCGCAAGGATCGGCCCGGAGACAGCTTTCGCGGCTGGCTGCGGGCGATCACTCGAAACCAAGTGCTGATGCACCATCGGCGCAACCGCGGTCGGCCGCGATCGGCGGGCGGTTCGGACGCGCTGGCCCAGATGCACGATCTGGCCGATACCCTGGCGGAACCTTCGGCGGCCGAATCGGCCGAGGCGGAATTGGCCGAAATGAGCGAATTCTATCGGTCCGCGGTGGACCTGGTGCGGGGGGAATTCGAAGATCGGACCTGGCAGATGTTTTGGCGGACGGTGATCGACGGCCGATCAACCGCAGGCGTGGCCGAGGAGTTCAACACGACGGCGGCCGCGGCGCGCCAGGCGAAATCGCGGGTCCTCCGCCGCCTGAAACAGGAAGTGGGAGAATTGCTCGAGTAGCGGCGGATCGGTTTGCATTTCGAGCGGCGGCGATGCCGCTTCCGCGACGCGATGACCGATCGGCGGGAAAACTGGACTCACATTTCGTACACGATCCGCCCGTGGTCCTGGGCGCGGCTGATGCGGTCCATGGCATACAGGCCGGCGAGGACGAATTCCACGCACGAGGCGCGGACCGCCGCATCG
>JALHPA010000558.1 GCA_022842745.1 Pirellulales bacterium | reverse complement strand
GATCCCCCGTTCCTGCTCCTCGGGATCGAAGTCGGTAATGGTGGTCCCTTTATCCACCTCCCCCATCTTGTGACTGGCGTCTGCATAATAGAGCATCCGCTCGGTGACCGTGGTCTTGCCGGCGTCGATGTGGGCAATGATGCCCAAATTGCGGATCGTGGAGATGTCGCGCGGCATAATTCATCTGGTCCAACAGCCGGGGCGACAGGGCCGAGAACCTACGATCGCCCCAGCCCGAGCCCCGGCGAGGCCGCCAGCGGGACCGCGAGATTTACCAGGCGAAGTGGGCGAAGGCCTTGTTGGCGTCGGCCATGCGATGGACGTTTTCCCGCTTGGTGATCGCGGCCCCTTCGCGATTGAAGGCGGCTACGATTTCTTCCGCCAGTTTTTCGTGCGTGGCTCGCCCCTTTTTCTCCCGCACCGACTGCAAAATCCAGCGGATCGCCAGGCTCTGCTGCCGATTGCGATTGACCTGCATCGGCACCTGGTAGGCGGCCCCACCGACGCGCTTCGATCGCACCTCGATCGAAGGCTTGACGTTCTCGACCGCCCGGGTGAACACCTCGATCGGCTCTTCGCCGGGGACTTTTTCCTTGACGATATCCAAGGCGCCGTAAAACACTCCCTGTGCGACGCTCTTCTTGCCGTCGTGCATCAGGCAGTTGATAAACTTGCTGGCCAACAAGGACCCGTGAACGGGATCCTTGGCGAGCATCTTGCGGCTGGCGGTGATTCGACCCATAAGTTTCCAGAAACAGCGAATGACGGTTGATTGGGCTACTTGTCTTGACTGCGATGTTCTTTTTAGCCTACTTCGACGCCCGCTTGGCGCCGTACAGGCTGCGCGACTGCTTCCGACCTTCCACACCCAAGGTGTCGAGCGCGCCGCGGACAATATGGTATCGCACGCCGGGCAGATCCCGCACCCGCCCGCCGCGAACCAGCACGATGCTATGCTCTTGCAGGCTGTGCCCTTCCCCCGGAATGTAGACCGTCACTTCCTTGCCGTTGGAAAGGCGGACGCGCGCGATCTTTCGCAGGGCCGAGTTCGGCTTCTTGGGAGTCATGGTCTTGACTTGCAAGCACACTCCCCGCTTCTGCGGGCAGCGATCCAGCACCGGCGACTTGCTGAACTTGCGCGGCGGCTTGCGGTTCTTCTTGACCAGTTGGTTGATTGTCGGCATGCAAATCTTCTAAGCGGTTCGCGGGAACGAAGGTAATCTCGCCTGCCTGGCAAGCGAATTCATTAGTTTATCAAACGCCGCACGGCGGTCAATCGCGCGTCGAGCAAGCAAAACACCAGGTTCCCGCTTGCTCCACGCTTTCCTCAATCATGCGGCTCGTCGTCCTATTCCGAAGCTCCCCCCAACAGCGCGTCCAATCCGCCGGCGGGCGGCTCGGTCGAGGGCTTCTTGTCTTTCTCTCCGTCGCCGTCGCCGGTATCGAGCAACGGGAAGTGGCGAAGCAGCGTCCGATCCTTTTCGGCCGCCAACGCTTCGAGCGCCGCCGGGCGAATCCGCACTTCCGACTGCTGGAACTGGTTGAAGCCGGTTCCCGCCGGAATCAAGTGGCCCAAAATCACGTTCTCTTTCAAACCGACCAGGTTGTCGACTTTGCCCGCCAGTGCGGCTTCGGTCAAGACCTTGGTCGTCTCCTGGAAGCTGGCCGCCGAGATAAAGCTGCTCGACTGCACCGCCGCTTTCGTGATACCGAGCAACTGGGTGCTGGCGGTGGCCGGCTTGGGTTTCGTCCCCTTCGAGGACGATCCGCCCAAGGCCTCGATCTGCACGTTGACCTGCTCCAACGCGTCCTTGGGGACGATCGTGCCCAGGGCAAAATCGCTGTCCCCCTTTTCGGAAATCTTGACGCACTTGGTAAGGTTCTGATTGACGGCCCGGAACTCGAACTTGTCCATCACGCTGCCTGGCAAGAGTCCCGTATCCCCCACGCTTTCAATCCGCACCTTGCGCAGCATCGAGGCCACGATGATCTCGATGTGCTTGTCGTCGATGTCCACGCGCTGGGCGCGGTACACGTTCTGAATTTCGCGCACCAGGTACTGCTGCACCGCTTCTTCGCCGGAGATGCGCAGAATATCGTGCGGCACAAGCGGCCCGTCGACCAACGCCTCGCCGGCGCGGACAAAGTCCCCGGCGTGGACCCGCAAGTGCTTTCCGTGCGACACCAAGTGTTCGCGCTCGATGCCGCTCTCGCTGCGGACGATGATCGTCCGCTTGCCGCGGCGCTTTTCGCCCAGCAGTTCCACCTTGCCGTCGATCTCGGCGATCACCGCCGGATCCTTGGGCTTGCGGGCCTCGAAAATCTCCGTGACGCGGGGCAAACCGCCGGTAATGTCCTGCGTCCCCGCCACTTCGCGGGGCGTCTTGGCCAACAAGGCCCCGGCGGAAATGGTATCCCCCTCGTTGACCTCGATATGGGCCTTTTCGGGCACATAGTAGAAGTCCAGGATCTTGCCATCCTTGTCCTCGAGCACGACCTGCGGGTGGTAATCTCCCTTGTGCTCCATGATCAAGCGCCGCACGTGACCGCCCGGATCCTTCTCCAGGCGCATCGTTTCTCCTTCGATCACGTCCTCGTACCGGACGCGCCCGCCGACTTCCGCCAAAATCGGAATGCTGTGCGGGTCCCATTGGCAAAGGATCGCTCCGGCTTTGACCGCCTGATTCTCTTCGACGAGCAAAATGGCGCCCGCCGGAACCTCGTACTTCTCCAGCTCGCGCCCCTTGGGGTCAAGAATGGTGATTTCGCCATTGCGGGTCAGCACCACCTGCTGGCCGGCGTCGTTGCGAACCACCTTCAACCGCGTGAACTGCACCAGGCCCTCTTTCTTGGCCCGGCTCTCGTTCTCCACCATCGCCCGCTGGCCGACGCCGCCGATGTGGAACGTCCGCATCGTCAACTGCGTTCCTGGCTCGCCGATGCTCTGCGCGGCGATAATCCCCACCGCCATTCCCTCTTCCACCAGCGATCCGGTCGAAAGATCCATGCCGTAGCACAGCCGGCAAATTCCCAGCGGCGAGTCGCAGGTGAGCGGGCTGCGGACCTGGATCTTTTCCAGGCCCAGCTCTTCGATCTTGCGGGCGATCTTGTTGGTGATCATCTCGCTTTCGCGGACCACGACCTCGTCCGTAATCGGATTGACGATGTTGGTGCGGCTGACGCGGCCGCGGATCGAGTCGGCCAGGCTGACTTCCACCTTTTCGCCGCGGTAAATCACCCCCTTGGTGATTCCCTGCGTCGTGCCGCAATCGTGCGAAGTAATGACCACGTTCTGGGCCACGTCGGCCAGCTTCCGGGTCAAATAACCGGAGTCCGCCGTCTTCAACGCTGTATCGGCCAACCCCTTGCGGGCCCCGTGCGTCGAGCTGAAGTACTCCAGCACCGTTA
>JALHPA010000557.1 GCA_022842745.1 Pirellulales bacterium | reverse complement strand
CAATCCAGTCACGGGGCACGTCTTTGCCATGCTCACCTACAACGAGCTTCGCAAAGAGCCTCACCCCGCCAACCCTCGCGTTGCCAATATCCACGGACATATTTTGCAGCTCATTCCCCCCGTGATTGACAACCGCGTCGACCACGGCGCCGACGAATTTCGCTGGGAGGTGTTCCTGCTCGCTGGAAATCCTGCCATTCCGCAAGACGGGGCGCAATACCATACGGGTGTTTCTCCCAACGGTTGGCTCTCTTGCCCAGACAACTGCACCTTCGACCGCGAAGGCCGGCTCTGGATCGCCACCGACGGCGCGCCGTATACCGGCCGATTTGCCGATGCCATCTATGCTTGCGACGTAAATGGTCCCGGACGGGCGCTCACCCGCCAGTTCTTCCGTGGACCGACCGGCGCCGAACTAACCGGCCCCTGTTTCACCCCCGACGGCAAGACATTCTTCGTCTCGGTCCAGCATCCGGGCGACGAAGAACTCCCCGATCAGAAAATTCGCTCCACGTTCGACGATCCCAGCACCCGCTGGCCCGATTTTGATCCGCGTACGCCACCCCGCCCTAGCGTGGTCGCCATCCGCAAGAACAACGGCGAAAAAATTGGCGGCTAGTTGCCGCGCCCCACCGGGCCGGCGGAAATATCACTCCAGCCCAAACGCGCCAGCCGGCGGTACGATGATCCCCGTGCGCCGCCCAAACGCCGTTTGCGGGAAGAATCGCGGTTCCAGCGCCAGCGCAATCCCCACGTTGTCCTTGCTTTGATCCGCCGTCAGGCCAATTGAAAACAGAAACGATTCCCCGATCCGGGTCAAAGTCAGGCTCTGTCCCAAGTAGCCTCGCTTGTTGAAATCGTACATCAGGCCAAAGCTGGAGACCCATTTCGGGCTCATCCGGTAGTTGTACGTCGTAATCAACACATTGCTGTGGATCGGGCCTTCCAGCGACCGGAATCCCAAGAAGACGTTGCCGCGCGGCGGCCGGCTCAAGAAGCCCCCCACCGACAGATACCGCTGCCCTTCGTCGAAGAAATCGGCCGCCCCGCTGGACAACAGCGTCACCCGGTCCCCCACGTGCCAGCGAAAGTCGTAGTCGACGAGTCCCAAATTCTCGCCGAAATTCTGGTCCGCGTCCGGGAATACTTCGGCGTGCGTGTCGAACGTGATCCAATCGATGATCCGCCGGTTTTCCAGCGGGCCGCGCTTGGTTTGCCATCGTTGCTCGATCCCCAACCGAATCACGGCCAAATCGTCCGCGATTTCCGTCGGCCCCGTGACGTTATCCTGAAGCCCTCGCCGCACGGCATAAAACCGCTCATCGTATCGTGACGGCACCGGCGGCGGCCCGCCAAAATCTTGAAACGTCAGGCGGCGGCGAAATGCCTGCGTGCTATCGTCGTCAATTTCGTCGTAAATCGGCAGTTGGTCGAGATTCTGGCTCGCGTCGGTGTAGGACAGGTCGCTTCGGAAGACCACTTTGTGCGCCAGCCCGTGCAAGTTGAACAGCGAGTTTTCCACCGTGGGATCCACCGACCAGACCGGCAGGCTGGCCCGCAACCCTGCCTGGCCATAGACTCGCTGCAAACCCTCGCCGTTCAAATCCTCACCCCAGTGGGCGGCCTCGCCCAAAAGGTACGGCACCAGTTTTACCGGTCCGGCGCTTAAGGGCAGGTCGAATTCGTGCCGCGTCGCGATTCGCTCGCCGGTCGTCGGCACTTCATACGGCAAATAGCCGAATTGCGCCGCGTCCTGCGGGTCCGAGGGATATTGCGCCTGGTTCTGATTGAAGTAGCCGACGCTGGTGTGCTCGTACCAGGTCACCCGGTCGCCAAACAGCGATTGCCCCAGCCAGAAGTGGTCTAGCCGCGGCAACTGTTGCGTCTGCAGGAAGATGTCTTGGGTCCGCGCGTCCACCGCCAATGCCCACGAGCGGTTGTCGATTGTCTGCCGCAACTCCAGTCCGGTGATCTGGTCCTTCTGCTCATCCCACTCCTGCTCGAAATACTGCTCCAGGAAATTCCGGTCGGAGATGTATCCCAGTTCGGCGGTCAGCGTTAGATTCTCCGGCAGTTCAAACCGGTTGCGGCTCAACACCCGTCCCCGATTCTCCGTCGGCGGAATCAACGCCATCCGGTCCAGACCAAGATTGTCCAGTCCCGTGTCATTGATGAAGAATGCGTCAAACAGGCCGAACGTTCGCCGGTCCGATTGGAACAAGAAGTCCCGATCGTAGGTAAACCTGGTGCTCGCGGCCGGACCTCGTTCGCTGAAGTAATTCAGCCCCAAGTTCCAATCCGTTCCATCGGGCGGGCTTTGAATTCCAAGAATCTGGTACAGGTCGAACTGCGTGATGATCTGATTTCCAAAAATCTGGTCGTTCCGGTACAACAGCTTTTCGATGTAGAACGTCGGCTTCTTCAAATCGGTCGCCAGCCGCGGCCAATAAAAGACCGGAATTCCCTCCACGTAGCCCACGTTGTTGACGCTGGTCGCCATTTGCTGGTGGGCGATCTGTGGTTGGCCGGTGACCGGGTCGAGCACCGGTTCCCGGGTCAGCGGATTCACCAGCGGCGACTGCACGTCCTGAAACGTCAATGTCCCCGAGCGGAACTCGTACGTCGGCATCGCCAGCCGGCTGGTGGTGATGCTCGCCCCCTCCGCCACGAATTGCCCTTCGTTCACCTGCCGCAGCACATCGGTGCGCAGCCGCAGAATCCCCGCATAATTCGGCACCGGAGTCACCACTTCGGCATTCAGTATGATCCCCGTCCGCTGCGCGACGTTGTAATACATCGACTGCGCGAACACGACTCGGTCCCCCTCGCGAAACACGACGTCCCCTTCGAGATACACCTCCAAAGGGACGTTCTCCGCCTGCGAAGTGCCGCGGGCAAAATCCCCCAGTTCGCCCGTGGTCCAGATCACGATCCGGTCGGCTTCAATGTCGATCGTCGATCCGATCGTCCCACATCCCCCTAGCGAAACTCCCCCGCTATCCACCCGCATCTTCACCCCCGTGTTGATCGTCGCGATCCACTCGCTGGGGTTGGCGGGGTTCTGCTTGAACTGCGCCTGAATCGGGACGCCGCTCCGTGGAAACACCTGTACCCGCCGCGATCCCACCACCGGCGACGAAGTCTGGGGCGGCGCGATTCGCTCGGGAGCGAATTCACTGAATTGCGTCCGCTGGATCCCCTCGGTCCGCGGCGGCGAACGCCGTTCGACCGCCGCCTGGTACAGCGCCGGTTTGACCGGCGGCTCGCCCAGGATCTGACGAACCTGAAATTCCACCGCCCGATCCGAATACAGTCTTCCAAACCACGGCACGGCGGTTTGCCGATCCTTGTCCGAGGGGGCACGCGGTCCAGGGACTTGGGATTCCGCGCCGCTCGGCCTTCTCGCGTCTTTCCCGGC
>JALHPA010000556.1 GCA_022842745.1 Pirellulales bacterium | reverse complement strand
ACTCGGCAACGAGCGCGACCCCCACGGCGAATTCGCCGCCGACACCCAAGCCGGTGATGAATCGATAGAAAGCAAAGTCCCAGAATCCGACCGATAAGGCGCTCAGCCCGGTGCAGAGGGAGTAGAGAAGGATTGTGACCATCATGGTCTTGGCCCGGCCGATCCGATCGCCGATGACGCCAAAAATCAGACCGCCGGTGGCCCAGCCGAGGAGAAAGATCGCGGTCACGGTGCCACCAGCCGACTTTTGAGCGGCTTCGGTACTGCCTTCACCGAGCAAGTCGCGCATTGCCGGAGCGCGGGCCAGCGTGAACAATTGCTGGTCCAGGCAATCGAACAGCCAGCCGAGGGCGGCGACAAATAAAACAAACCAATGGTAGCGCGTCATCTCGCGATACCACGGTCCGTCGGATTGGCCCGAGGGCCGCGCCGAGTCGAAGTGGAATTCCGCCATGCGGTCGATTCGCTGCCAGGGTTCACACGTGGGCGGGGAGTGCAGAAATCCCGCGGAATGCGTGGATGATAGACCGCGCCTGGCGGGTCGTCCAGCGGAAACCGGCAGCGCGCCGGGAACGGGATATGCGTAGACGGACAATTGACCTGGGAGCGCGCCGTTGGTTACAACGGCCGACACCACCGGCCTCCCGCAACGTTTGAGGGAGGCGGGGTGGCCTTCGAAACACGGCAGGCTGGCGGATGCTTGAGTGGGTAAAGCAGCGATTGTGGCCGGTGGCCTGGCGAACCTTGCAGGAGTGGAACTCCGACGAAGGGGGATTGCTGGCGGCCTCGCTGTCGTTCTACACGGCGTTTTCGTTCTTCCCGCTGATCCTGGTGCTGTTGTCGACGTTTGGGTTCGTGTTGCGATTCTCGGAGCGGGCGCAGGAGGCGCAACAGGAGCTGCTCAAGGTCGTGAGCGACGCGACGGCGCCGGTGCTGGCGCAGCAGGTGGGGCAGATTCTGGCGGAGGTGGAGACGAACGCCGGTTTTGGCGGGCCGCTGGGGCTGGCGACGCTGTTATTCGGGGCGATCGGCATTTTTGCCAACATGGATATCGCGTTTGCCCGGATTTGGAAGACGCACGAGATCGAGGCCGAGCGGAGCGGCGTCTTGCAGATGGTGATGGCGGTGCTGTTTACCCGCTTGAAGGCGTTTTTGGTGGTGCTGGGGCTGGGGGTGTTCGTGGTGGCCGCGTTCCTCTCCAGCATCGTGCTGGCGGCCATTGGATCCTACGCGAACGACGTGCCGTTGGGGAATTCGCTGTTCCACTGGATGCAGATTGGGGCCGGGGTGCTGTTGAACACGATTTTTTTCACCTACACCTACAAACTGTTTGCCTTGCGACCGGCCTACTGGTGGGAATGTTTGAAGGGGGGGGTATTGGCGGCAATGTTCTGGGAGGTGGGGCGACAGATACTGGCCTGGTATCTGGTGCGCGGGAGCTATTCGGCCTACGGAGTGGTAGGGTCGTTCGTGGCGATGATGGCGTGGTTCTACTATGCCTGGACGATACTGTTTTTTGGGGCGGAATATGTGCAGGTGTGTTACCGGATGCGATTGGCGCGGATACCCATTCACGCCAAGCAACCGGGCGAAACCGCGACGGCCGTAACGTCGTCGCCCGCGCCGGCCGAAGCGTCCGACGCGGCCAGGCAAGCGGAATGATCGGCCGGATCGAAGCCGGGTGGGCAGCGATGGTGTTCGCCGGGCAATCGCGGATCCGTAGCCGCGTGGGAGATTACTCGCTCGGTTCCGCGAGCCAAGCGCGGGCGATTTCCTGGCAGGCGGCTTGGAGGTCTTGGGTGCGGCGGCGGTCGGAGCGTGGCGCGGAAAAAATCTGGCCTCCAAAAACGTCGATCACTCGGCAGTGGCGCGGTTCGGCGATTTCTCCCGGCCCGGTTAGGTGCTGGGTCACGAATTGGCGGAGTGCCGAGGCAATGTACAGTCCCGCTTCCTCGGAGAGAGGAATGGACTTGCTGAAATAGAGCTTGAGGGCGCCGCGCGCCAGGCGGGGGGACTTGCGATCGTGGCCGACTAGCAAGACCTCTGGACGGACGCTGATTTCCACGCCGGACAGTTCGAGCCGGGGAGGCTCGGAGCTGCCCGAAGCGGCTTCGACGTCAGACAGGTTGAGATTGCCGCGGTGGTTCGAAAAGGCGCGCAGGGCCTGGGCGCAAAGGAGCTTGCGCTGACCTTCCCAGTGAGTGGCGGAGGGGGCCGATTCCAGCCGTTCGATCTCGCTGGCCAGCCAGCCGTCATCATACTCAGGACGGGTGAGTGCCTTGACGATCGCTTGCTGCGCCTCGACGTACCGCGGCACAATGAACGAACGGGGACGGCGCTGGTCGGCGATGATGCGCCGCCGGCGGAGCGGCGAGGCGGTCATGTATTCGCCGAGCTTGTTGACCGATATGCGAGGGGCTCGGCGGGAGATTCCGAGGGACATCTTTCAATTACTCCAAGCAAATCCATAGCAATCGTCGAGTGAGGAATGGCAGTGTAATTATATACAGATAGGTCAAGACGTTCCGAGAAGGCTGGCGGGCCGAACTTGCCGAAAATCAGGGGATTCATGGTGTACAATTGACGGTACGCCGCAGGTGCTAGCAGGGACGTACAATGGAACCTCGGTGAGAAAGAGTCATTCCGACGTAATCGCCGCAACCGGTCATTTCTCAAGCGCTCTCTGTGTTCATTCGACTAAGCAACATCGCCGCGCGGTCGAGTACCCATTCGGTACGGCTGAAAGTGTGCATGGCGTCGCTCGCGTTGGCGGTCGCCGGCACGATCGCGAGAGGCCCCGCAGCCGAAAACGAGGGGAGCCAGGGGCCGGCGTTAGTAACAAGCGTGCCTGGAACCCGGAACCGAGAGGAGGAGGTTCCGGCGCTACTGCGCAAGCATTGCGTCCGTTGCCACGGCGCGGAAGAGGCGCAGGGGGGCCTGCGGCTGGACAGCCGGGCGGGGGCACTTGCCGGGGGTTATCGCGGCGCGGCGATCGTGCCTGGTCAGGTGGAGAAGAGTCTGCTGTTGGGCTTTTTGACTGGAAAGAACGAAGAGAACCTGGTTATGCCGCCGGAAGGGGCGCGACTAAGTCGGGACGAGATCGTGTCGGTGGAGGCATGGATCGCGACAGGAGCGCACTGGCCCATGGAGGCTGTCCCGGCGGCGAAGGGGGCTGGCAAGCGGCATTGGGCGTTTGAGCCATTGGCTGCGCCCCAAGTTCCACACATAAGAGCGGAGTGGGTGCGTAACCCGATCGATGCGCTTGTCTGGCAGAAGCTGGCGGAGGGGGGGCTGCGGCCCAATGCCGAGGCAAGCCGGACGGAACTGATTCGCCGGGTGACTTTCGACCTGACCGGATTGCCCCCCACCGCGGCGGAAGTGCGCG
This sequence comes from Pirellulales bacterium, assembly GCA_022842745.1. Taxonomy (GTDB): domain Bacteria; phylum Planctomycetota; class Planctomycetia; order Pirellulales; family JALHPA01; genus JALHPA01. The sequence continues at coordinate 39 of JALHPA010000556.1, read as the reverse complement.
ACTTTGTCGGGGACCAATCGCCCAGGGCGTATGAACGGG
>JALHPA010000555.1 GCA_022842745.1 Pirellulales bacterium | reverse complement strand
GCGGGCCGCGGCGCCGTTTCCGGGTTTCCCGCCGGGCGCAGGGTGGGGGTCATTTGTAGACCGACGCCGGATCGAACACCGGCTGGCCGACGACCTTCACCCCCCCATCCGGCCCGACGAGGCGAAAAAAACAGCTTCTGTGCCCCGTGTGACAGGCGGCGCCCCCCCGCTGCTCGACGCGCAGCAAGATGGCATCGCTGTCGCAGTCGAGGCGGACCTCGCGCACGAGCTGCTCGTGGCCGCTTTCCTCCCCTTTGCGCCACAGCCGGTTGCGGCTGCGGCTGAAATAGACCGCGCGCCCCGTGGCCAGCGTCTCGGCGTAGCTCTCGGCGTTCATCCAGGCCAGCATCAGCACCTCGCCCGTCTGGTGGTCTTGGGCGATCGCCGGCAATAACCCGCCGGACCCGACAAAATCCGGCGCGTCGGAGGGGGGGGATAAATCTGACATCGTGCGGTTCCTCAATCGGACCTGGAGAGTAGGCAAACGCCGCCGGAAGGGCGCCGGGTTGCCGCCATGTCGCCGCGCCGCAGGTCCGTTCCGCCGCGAGGCGGGCTGCCAGCGTCCATCGGCCCTACAACCGGAGCATTATTCTAGGCAACAAACGGACAATCGTCGCTTGGGGAGGGTTCGGTTTTCGTCGCGCGTTCAGCATCCTCGGCGCCGTCGATCGATTGGAAGACCCCACTGTAGTCCCGGCCCCTATTCATCCGATGTTACCAACGCTTCGCACGCGGCAGGAAGCGCCGCGGTTGTGCACCTTTCCAAACGAGCGGTCATGGCGGCCCGGGCGATTTGGCAGGCACCCCAACGCAAAGGAATCGTCCTTGAACCGCTCGCTCAGCGTCTTGTTGCCGGTCCATAACTCGCAATCCACTCTTGCCGCCAACGTGGCCGACGTTCTGGAAATCCTCCCCGACCTGGCCGATCAATTCGAGCTGCTCATCATCGACGACGGCTCGAGCGACGGCACCGGGGAAATTGCCCAGGATTTGGCCCGCCGCTTTCCCCAGATCTCGGTGATCCGCCAGCCCCGGCGGACCGGCCCCGCGCAAGCGATCCAGGCCGGCGTACGCCGTTCGAACGGCGACATGGTGATCGTCCACGATGGCCAACCAGGAATCGACGCGGGCGAGCTGGCCCGGCTTTGGAACTCCTCGGCCGCGATCCCTCCGGCGTTTTTGGGATCCAAGAGCGTGCCTGGCCTGGGCCGGACTCTGTTTGCGGAAAAGGCGGCTTCGCCCGCGATTCCACGCACCAAGATGCCGGGCTTTCAGGTCCTGCGGGCGGGCGCGGTGGAGGAACTGCGTCGCGTGGCGGCGGGCGGACCCTCCAGCGACACCCGCCAGCCCCTCCCCGGCCCGGTGGTGCGCCACGGCGTCTCGCCCGCCAAACGACCGAATTTCCTTTCTCGATTCAAGGACGCCGCGCGGGACTTTGCCCGCGGCGAATAACGGCTCGGCGGTTGGCCGCGAAGGACAGCCGGGACCACGAGGCGCGAGGAATCGAGCCATAGGCCGCGCTTGTCCCCGTACCATGCCGTACCTAGAGTAGAAGCAGGCGGGAAGCTGGCGAATGCGCCTGCCCGCCCGTTTGGAGTTGGGGAAGCGGCTGCATGGGTCTTCTCGAATCGTTCAAATCGATGTTCGCCGGTTCGACGCGCGTCAACGTGCAGAACCGGTTTGAGATCCTGCGCGAGGCCATCTCGGGGACGATGTCCGCCTTTTACATGGCGCGGGACCGGGAGACCAATCGGGTGGTCGGGCTGAAAATCCTCGACCCGCAAAAGACGAAAGAATTCGAGGATCGCTTCAAGGGCCTGAAGAAACCCAGCGAAGCGGAAATTCTCGCGGTCTTGAACCATCCCTACATCGTCAAGCACTACGACCACGGCCTGACCACTAAAGACCAGCCGTTTCTGGTCATGGAGTTCCTGGATGGCCCCGGCCTGAACTCGCTGGTGATCGGCCACCGGAAGATTCTGGAAGACAACCGCATGGCGCTGATCCGGCAGGCGGCCGAGGCGCTATCAGCCGTCCACGACGCGGGATACATCCATCGGGATGTTTGCCCGCGCAATTTTGTCGTCTCCAAGGATGGCAAATCGCTGAAGTTGATCGACTTCGGCCTGGCGGTGCCGAATACGCCGGAATTTACCCAGCCCGGCAACCGGACCGGGACGGCGAACTACATGGCGCCCGAAGTGGTACGGCGGAAGCGGACGGACAAGCGGCTGGATGTTTTTGCCTTTGGCGTGACGGCGTTCGAGCTTTGCACGTTTGAGCTTCCCTGGCCGCGCGGGGACGGGAAAGCAGCTCTGCACCACGACACCCTTGAGCCGCGGGACATCTTTGCGCTCCGCCCCAAGATCAATCCGCGGCTGGCGGAGGTGATCGGCAAATGCCTCTCGGCCAATCCCGACCAGCGTCCCGCCTCGATGGATGTCTTCCTGCGGCTGATTTCCGGCATCGAGCATACGGACGTGGAGTGATCTCGAGCGCGGCCCTTGTCGGCGATTAGCTCCCCTGGTCCGGGCTGGCGCCCGACTCGTCCCCGTTACTGGCGCCTTCCGACTCCGTCGCTGCGTCGTCTTCGGAGTCGTTGAGATCAGGCTTTTTCTCGGTCTTGGTCTTGGATCGCGTCTCCGAGGGGAGCGCGCGCACCGGCTGGGCGTTCAAATCGATCGGCGGGATCGTTTCCTCGTCGGCCCCGGCCCCGGGTTTGGGATCCGGCGGGACGGCCGGTTGGCCGGCCGCCGCGGGGATGGGCGCCGCCGGTTTGGCGCCTGCCGGATCGGCCGGTTTGCTCGCGGGGGTTTCAGCCGTCAGCGGCGCCGTTCCATCGTCCACCAGCAGATATCCGGCCCAAAAAAACGGGTGATCGGCGTTCATTTCCGGCTGCGCGGCCGGCGGCAGCTTGATCCGCGGCTCGTTCTTCCACTCCACCGGCGACTCCATCAACAATTGCACGCTCCGTTGCCAGGCGTTGGTGGCGGTCAATTGGGGGATTTCCTGGACGAATTGGCGGGACAGTTCGAAGCTGGAATGACCGCCCGTTCGCCAGCGGCTCACCAGGACGGTTCGCGCGCCGGTCGCCATCAAGCCGCAGACGCTCAAGAAAACGTCGTTGCCTTGGCTTGCGCCGTCCTTCAGGGCGTTCTCGGCGGCGGTATGAAAGCCCGGCAAGACGAATACGTCCGGCCGCTTCCACGGCAGACCGAGCCAGGCTGCCAGCGTTCCCAAGCCGCGCCCGCGGTCGATCGGCAGAATCGGCCAGTCGTAGGGCATGGCGTCGCGGTTCGGGAGGTCGTCGAACACGACGGCGATATCGATGAATGCGCCCAGCAAAGGGGACGGGGCGGCCTGGCTGGGCTGGAGGAGCACCGTATTGGGAAACGACTCCCTCAGTTTTTCGACCGCTTCCAGGGC
>JALHPA010000554.1 GCA_022842745.1 Pirellulales bacterium | reverse complement strand
TTCCAGGATTGAGAGAGGCCGCCAAGTCAACCGATCTGGAGGTGCGGCAGCGGGCGAAGGATGGGTTGCGGCTGATCGAACGGCAGAACCAGCCGGAGACGGTTTCCGCCGCGATTCGAATGCTGGCGAACCGGAGACCTGCGGGTGCGGCCGAGGCGATTTTGGCTTTCGTCCCTTCGGCGCAGGATGACCTGGCGGCGGAAGAGACGCGGATCGCCTTGCGCAAGCTGGCCTACGACGGCGAAGCGCCCAACCGGGCGATTTTGGCCGCTGCCAAAGAGGCCGATCCACGGATCCGCGCTGCGGCCGGAGAGGCGCTGATCCGATCGGGACGAGCTGACTTGCTCGCGGAGCTTCGTTCGCTGTTGGAAGACAAAGAACGAACGGTGCGGTGCGCCGCGGCGATGGCTTTCACGCTGCGCAAGGAGCGACAGGCCGTGCCGGTGTTGATCGATCTGGTGGCGGAGGGGGACGCGGCATCCAGAGAAGCAGAAGAGATGCTGTACCAGCTTGCCGGAGAGAATTCCCCCGAACGGCGCGGCGGCGCGGCGGAAACGGCGGGGGCCACGCGGCGCGGGGACTGGCGGAGATGGTGGGAGACGAACGGCGGGCGCGCGGATTTGTTCGATTCGTTAGCCGCGGGGCGCGTGGAACGGTTTGCCACGCCGAGCGCCGACGCGACGAAGGGCTACGGAGCATTCACGTATGAGGCAACAGTCGAGGGGTGCAAGGCGGCGGTCGCGAACGGCAGGTTGACTTTGGGTGGCGACCACGAAGAGGGGGACCAGCGACTGGCAATCTCGTCGCAAAAGGTCTGGGGCCAGGGAGAATGGCCGAATCAACTGGAGGTGGGGGTAAAGCTGGGAGGGACAGCGGGGGAGAACGGGGGCTGGCACGTGGGGGTGTCGATTGGGCGGGTGAAGGTCTTGTTTCATCCGAACTATCCCGAGGGAGCGTTTCGCGCCGAATCCGTCGATACGCACGAGTATTACTTCAACAGCGAAGGCATGGGTTTTACCCCCGTCACCGGCGCGCTGCACGCGATGAAGATCAAAGTGCGGCGGAATGCCAATGGGTACCAGTTCGACGTGACCGTGGCCGAGGCCCAAGGAAAGGGAAAACATCGCAAGACCTTTGAGGTGAGCAACGAGCAGATGGGGCGATTCAACCGGATCGGATTGGAACGGAGCGGACGCCGCGGCGGCGACGCCCTGTTCGAATCGCTGTCGATCCAATCGGGACTCGCGCGGCTGCAGGACTAGCCCCGCGGTTGGATCAGGCGCCGCAGATGCCGAAACCGTTGCAGTTGCTGCTTCGCAGGGGCAGAAGTTCGTTCCATCCCAGGGCTTTTTGATCTCGCATGGCCAATTCGCCGCTTTCCGAGTCGCCCATCGAACGCAGCGCGCGGCGCAAGATCCGGTTGAACGTTATTCTGCCTGCGTTTCTGATTTCGATCGTCGCGTACTTGGACCGGAACAACGTGTCGCAGGCCAAGCTGGTGATGAACGGCGATCTGGGGTTTTCCGAGACGGTCTTCGGGTTCGGCGCGGGGATTTTTTTTGCCGGTTACATTCTGTTCGAGGTGCCTGGGGCGCTGATTGCCGAGCGGTTTGGGGCTCGGCTGTGGCTGGCGCGGATCATGGTCTCGTGGGGTCTGTTGACTGGATTGATGGCGTTCATCCGCGAGCCGTGGCATTTTTACTGGCTGCGATTTCTGATTGGCGCGGCCGAGGCGAGCTTGTATCCGGTGCTGTACGCGACGGTGATTCCCCGATGGTTCACGCCGGCTGAGCGCCCGCGCGCCATCGCTTTGTTGCTGACTTCGTTGCAGGTTTCGGCAATTGTTGGCGCGCCGTTGGCGGGGTGGCTCATCGATCGGCCGATGTGGGGGCTGCGCGGTTGGCAGGCACTATTCGTGCTGGAGGCCTTGCCCGCCGTGGTGCTGGGTGTTGTGGTCGTGTTTTGGCTGGCGGATTCCGCCGAGAGCGCCTGGTGGCTGACGCCGGAGGAGAAAGCATTCGTGCTCCGCCACGTGGAGCAGGGGAACGCGAGTTTGCCGGCTTCGCCGCGGTTGAGCGTGAGGGAGGCGCTGACCGATCGCGTGGTGCTGAAACTCGCCGCGACGTATTTTCTGTGGATGACCGGATTTTGGGGATTCAACACCTACACGCCGTCGTTGCTCGACGAATTGGGCTGGTCGCACCAACAGGCGGGCTGGCTGATCGCCGGGGCAATGGTTCTGTCGCTGTTGGTCATGCTTTGGGTGGGGCATAACTCGTCGCGGACGGGCGAGAAACGGTGGCACGGCGCCAGCGGGATGTTTCTGGCCGCGGTTGGCATGTACGGCGGCGCAACGAATGCGGATCCGTATGTTGCGTATGGATTTCTGTGTCTGGCGGGGGTGGGGGTGTATTCGGCGCTGGGGGTATGGTGGTCGTATCCGACGACTTTCCTTAGCGGTCCGGCGGCGGCGGGGGCCGTGGGATTGATCAATTCCGTGGGGAGCGCTGGAGGGTTCTTGGGGCCGTACCTGACCGGATTCGTCAAAGATGCGACCGGCGGCTACGGAGGGGCGTGGACATTTCTTTCGGGATCGTTGGCGGCGGCTGGATGCATGATATTGACGTTGAACGACCGGGGGGATGACCACCGCTCGAGAAGCACCGTCGATTCAGCGGCTGAAGCGGCACGCTAGCAGGGCCGATTGGAATGGCGAGACGTCGCCGCTGGCTCACGTCCTGGTTGCCGTTGGCCCAGCGCGGTGGGGAAAGTATGATTCCCGGCCGTGATTGACCCCTGATGGGGATGAACTCGTTCCCTGGCAAGAATCGGGAAGTCGGTATGCAGTCTCCTCTGGCATTGACGGTGCGGGCGTTGGTGATGCTAGTGTGTCTGGTGGCGGCGCCATTGTTTGCGATTTTTGGTCGCAGCACGCCGCAAGTGGTGGAGAATTTTCTCGACCAGGCAGCGTCCGCGCTGAAAGATGAAGCCAGCGGCCCTGCGCCTGCGGCGTCAGTGTCGCTGGCTGCCGCCGAGGAGGCGCCTTTGTTTCGGCCCTTGGCGAGCGCGGCAACCGGCAGCGGCAGCACTTTGGCCCCTCCCGGTCCTTTTCTGCTGGCGTCGCACTCGGCAGCGGTGAACGACGCCCCAACCGTGACGCAAACGGGGTCGATCGCCAATGCACCGGTGGGCCAGACCTCCGGCTCGGCGGCGATGCCGCTGACCGGAATCGAGAGAGCGGGGGCGCCCCCGAGCGGGGATGCCGCTTCGCCGTTCGCGGGTTTGGAAACGGCGCTCCGCGCTTTGGGCGCGTCGCAATACGTGCTGGAAACCTGGGGAGAACGGGGGGAGAGTTACCGGTTTTCGTGCCGGCTGAAGAGCCTGGATCGCAGCCAACCGGACCGGGTATTTGAAACCGTGGATGGGGATGCGATCGAGGCGATGAG
>JALHPA010000553.1 GCA_022842745.1 Pirellulales bacterium | reverse complement strand
GCCAACTCAGTCAACTTCCGCAACGTCCGCTGGCAATCTCATTCTGGACATCGGGTAGGGGTGGGAAAAGCCGTCTGTCACAGGCTTTAGGTCAAATCCCACAGGCCGATTTCTCGAGCGCGCTAAGGAAATTATCATATTTCTTTTGAGTTGGTAGTAAGGATTGGGGGTTCTGCGGCAAATAATCGGTAGAAACAAGAATTTCGGATTTGAATTCCAACTCCGCATCCCTCAGTTGCAGACCCCTCGTTTTCCCATGAAAAGACCAATTCTCGGATTTGTTCTCGCGGTACTTTGTGCGAGTCAGGCCGTTAGCGCTCTGGCGGCGGTCACATTGACGCAAATATCGACTGCCTTCAACACTCCAGTCGGTATTGATTACCACGAGACGACGAACTCGGTTATCGTGAGCGTCAATTATCCGACCGGCAGCCCCAGCAATCTGGAACGAATCAATTTCGATGGGTCGCACACCGCTTATTCCGCGTTGGCGGGGCTGACAGATGAGTTGAAGATCGCTACGGTGCGCTCCGGGAATATCGGTGGGTTTACCACTGGGGACGTGTTTACTGGGAATGGTACTGCGGGCCAAATTGTGAAGGTGTCGCTGGGAGGCGGGCTGGTAAACAATCCGTGGGTAACGCTTCCCGGAGAGTCTGGTTTGTTGCGGGGATCATTGTATGTCGACCGTGGAGGGGCTTTTGGCGGGGACCTAATCGCGGTGACGACCAACGGTGGAGTATGGAGGATTGACTCCGCGGGAACTCCCACTTTTATTGCCCGTGTGCCGACGCATTTGGAAGGGATGATTACGGTTCCGAACGACGTGTCAAAGTACGGTCCGCTGGCGGGGAAAATCATCGCGGGCGCAGAGAATCAGGGTCTATTGTACGCGTTTGCCGCGGACGGTTCGTTTACGACCTACAACTTGGGCGTGAATATCGAGGACATCGATATGATCAACGCCAATGAGAACTTCTTTGGCGTGAATTTTGGAAGCGGTCGCATCTTGGGCGCTGCGGCGTCCGACTTCGCAGGGATGGCCGGCGATATCTTGCTGACGCAGGAATTTCCGTTCGGCGGCACTTCCGGTCTATCGCGGCTCTACTGGAATGGTTCAGCGCTGGTGGCCGACCCGATTGCACTGTCGGGCAGTTCCGTTCGGCCTGCCCAGTGGGAACACGTGACGTTTGCTCCGGCCGGCATTCGCGAGATTCCGCCGGTTGGCGGGGGCGCGGTGCCAGAGCCTTCGTCGATGTTGGTGTGGGCCACGTTGGCGGTCGGCGCAACGGCTTATTTGGCGCGAAAGAGCAATCGCAAGTAACGTCGCTTTGCCAATCAGATTACCCGTTCAGGATCAAAGAGCCGGCTCCGACCAGTGCGGAGCCGGCTCTGTGCTTGCGCCGGTCGCGGGCAATATCAGACGTGAAGCCGGATCCGGCAAGGCGCGCGCAGCGCGATTCTTCACGGTGCTTCCGGAGACCACAGGCTGAGTCGAGTCGTTCCGTCCAGTTATGGATGGGCTTGCGCTGGCGTATACTGGCAGCAGTCACAGATCGGATTGGCGAGCGGCGAGTTTCAGCCGATAATTGCGGGCCGATTGAGGTTGTGTGGTCTGTGGATCGACCCTCGGCAAAACTTCCGCGCCGTAGAAGCTCGTTTTGGCCAGAATGAAATTGTCGCTGTCGATTCCGCCGCCCCAGCGAGCCGAGGTTGCGGCCGATTATTGGGACCAATCGCGGCGGCCGCTGGCGAGTTTGTTCTTTGTGGCGCCGTGGCTGGCGGTCTATGAGCTGGGGGTGTTGATCCTCGGCAGCCATGCGCTGCGCAATGGGGCGGACGTGTGGCTGCGGCAGCTTTTGGATTGGCTGGGATTCGGCCAGTATCTGTTGTTGCCGATTCTGACGATCGGAATCTTGCTGGCTTGGCATCATTTGACCGTCCAGCCGTGGCGGGTGTCGCCGAAGGTGCTGTACGGAATGCTGGGAGAGAGCCTGGTATTCGCGGTGCTGTTGACTGCGATCGCGCGGGCGCACGACTCGTTGCTGTCCATGGGAGTCGGTCCGCTGTCGGAGGCGATTTATGCCTCCATCTGGACAGCTCCGCGGGATTGGCTGGCGGTATTGATCGGCTATTTGGGGGCCGGGGTGTACGAGGAGCTGCTGTTCCGGCTGATGATGATCCCGGTGCTGACCTGGGGATTGCAGGGTTGCGGATTGACGCCGACCCGCAGCGTGATTGCGGCGATCGCACTGAGCAGCCTGTTGTTTTCGGCGGCGCACCACATCGGCAGCGAGGGAGAGCCGTGGGTAGCAATAAGGTTTTCGTTCCGAACGATCGCCGGGGTGTTTTTCGCCAGCCTGTTTGTGTACCGCGGGTTTGGAATCGCCGTGGGGGCGCACGCGCTATACGACATTCTCGTGTCGCTGCTATAAGCGGCGGTTCGCGCGAACACCCAGCGGCGAAGGGACGTGGACGCCCGGTGGGCGACGGCTAGGCCGGCTTTTGGTGGTGGGGAACTTCCTTGACGACGTTCCAGGCGAGGCCGACTTTCTCGAGGGCCAAGATCGCCCAGTAGGTGACATCGACTTCCCACCATTTGTGGCCATGTTTGGCCATTCGCTGGTAGGCGTGATGGTTGTTGTGCCAACCTTCGCCAAAGGCCATCAGGCCAACCCACCACAGATTGGTGCTGTCGTCGGTGGTCTCGTAGTTGCGGTAGCCCCACATGTGCGTGGCCGAGTTGACGAACCAGGTGATGTGGAAGACGTAGACGGTGCGCAGGAACACTCCCCAGAAGACGAACGACCAGCCGGTGTAGGAGTCCCACAAGGACCAACCGATCAGGTACAGGACGACTCCGAAGACCCATTGCCAGAGGAGGAAAGTCTTGTGAAGGAAACGGAGCAGAGGTTCTTTGGCCAAATCGGGGGCCCAGCGTTGGGTCAGTTCGTCGTGCCACTTGGCGCCGTGATTGGGCATGAACCACAGCATGTGGCTCCAAAGGCCGCCGTGGCGAGGCGAATGCGGATCGCCCTCCTTGTCGCTATAGGCATGATGCTTGCGATGGTTGGAGACCCAAGTGAGGGCGGAACCCTCCCCGGACATCTGGCCGAGGAAAGCGAAGAACCAGCGGACCGGTTTGTACGTCTTGAAGCTGCCGTGCGTGAGCAAGCGGTGGTAGCCGAGACAAACGCCGAGGCTGCCGGTTACCCAGCTTAGCACTACGAACAACCCCAGGGCCTTCCAGGTGAAAAAGAAGGGGGCCCCGAGGGCAAGCACATGGACGAAGGCGATCCAGACGACAATCGGCCAGTCGATTCCATTCGCCCAAGGATCTGCGGGTGACGGGGATCCTGAAAGGCCGGGATCTTGGTGGTCAGCCGCTCGGTGGTCAGCCGCTGAATGACTCAGGGAGGGGGAATCGCGCCGGGGACTGTCGCTTG
>JALHPA010000552.1 GCA_022842745.1 Pirellulales bacterium | reverse complement strand
CCGCACTCCTCTCAATCCCAATCGCCAAACGCCGGCAAACGCACCCACGAATCTGCGGAATACCCAAGAACAGAGACTTTATGCACGGACTTTTTATTTAATCGCCGTCTCAATTTTCGGCGCATCCAAGATTTTCAAATGGCATTCGTAATCTTCGATTCCAAGCGCCAATAGCGCCTCCCCATCCAAACCAAAGGCCAAAGCCACAATGCCCCGCCGGAACGCGGGAATAACGAGAACTTCCTGCCCGGTTCTCACATCCCATACCGCTACCTCCCCCTGTGCGCTTGCCGTAGCCAGACGTGTGCCTCGGGGATTGAATGCGGCGTTTTGTCTCACAGGGATTGCAAACTCTCTGCGAATGGTTCCGGCGGAAAGCGAGTACACTTGGAACTTTTTGGTACTTGCGATGTATAACTGGTCGTTCGAAATTGCTAGGGCAAGGATTCGGCCCGGTCCCGGGTTGATTCGCATCAGTCCCCGATCGTCGTTTGGCCGCCAAAGCAGTATCTCAACCGTGCCAACGCTTAATTCGTGGGCGATCGCAATCAGGCGGCCGGATTCTGCGACTGCGATCGGCGATTGCGGCGTGCCTTCAACCGCGATGCTCGATTCGGATCGACCCTCCGACAAATTCCAGATCGAAAGTCTCCCCTTCTCCGCCACGCACAGCCGCTCCGCGGAATGAAGAAAACCCAAACCAGTTATGATGCCATTGAATTCGACCGGACGGCGCATCGTTCCGGTCGATTGGTCCCACACGTGAAGTTGGGCTCTCCGACCCTCCGATCCGTCGTTGGCGGCCGCCCAAACCTTGCCCTCAGGATCACAAGTGATCGCCGAGGGACGTGAAAGCAGCCTCAGGAGCGGATTGCCAACGACCGGTAAAGCGACGATTCGCTCCTCCCTACCCGAGCGAATGTCGAAATACTTGACGACATTCGCAGCCACGGCGGCCTGACCGCGAGCATCTACCACCAGATGGCTCGATGTGAGCCCCACGGGGTAACTTCGATATTCTTGACTCTCATCTGCATTCCATCGACATACCTTTCCACGAACGTCGATCGACGTAACAACACGTCCAGCGCTGTCGATTCCGAGGAACTGAATCGGCGCCGCGTGTCCCCGAAACGAACCCACGGCCGCCCCCGTGTCAATATTCCACATTCGAACGGACCGATCGTCGCCTATGCTTGCCAGCATTCTTCGGTTCGGTAGGAACGCCAGTTTGAGCGTCCCGCCGGGATGGCCTGGCAGGGAATTGATTTCTACCCCCGTGGTTAATTCCCAGACGCGAATCGGCCCTAACCCTGCCGTCGCAAAGTAGCGTCCGTCGTTGCTAAACGCCACGTCAAAAATCATTTCCCGGTGTGACAAGCGCAAGGGCTTGGAATCCGACACAAGATCCAGGATCGCGATGTTCAGCGAGCGAGATCCAGGTAAAAATGTGGCCAATCCGACCACAAGTTTTGAGCCATCAGGGCTAAACGCCATGCACAGCACGGACGATGAGCCCGCTATCGTCTTTTTGACTTGGCCGGTGGTCGAATCAAGAAGCACAATGGCATGCCTCAAGGCCGATCCGCCGTGACGATAGACGGCAATCGTCTTACCGTCAGGGTGAAACGCCGCCGGGCTTTCCCCCTCGGCGCTAAACATTCTTTTGCGCGTTGTGAGGTCCCACATGGACACTCCATCGGACGGCTCGTTTCCGTCTAACCAGTTGTCGATCACGACCGCTAGACGAGAGCCATCGGGACTGAAATATAGTTTCGGCAGCCTCCCATAGACGCCAGGCAGGTCAAAGAGTTTGGCGCCGCTCTGCGAGTCGATGATTTCGATGCTCGATTGTTCCGGGTTGTTATTCGCGGCCTTGCAGACCGCAATTTTTGAACCGTCCGGGCTACCCGCGAACGATACAGGATTGACTAATTCGCCATCCCCTGTCGAAATGAGAACCCTTTTCCCGGCGGGCGGAATCGATGACTCGGCGCCGCCGGGAGTATCAACGCCGTCGGGCGTTCCAATCTGGATCGAATCTTTAGATCCTTCCAGCATGTGCCGCAAGTAGAACCATTCGAAGTCACGGAAGTCGTCAACCGCCGAGCTGTCAGGAATTTGTGCCGATAGGAACTCGCTCATTCGATCGAGTTGCCCCGCCTCCCAAGCTTGAGCGGCCTGGCCCATGTGAGACAGATAAAGGCTCCGTCGCACTTGCGAAGCGCTCATTCGGGCCTGATTTGCTTCAAAATCGGCGCGATCGCGCTCTTCCTCCACACTCCCCAACGCGTCGTTGACCCGCACATAACCAATCGTCGAAACCGCAATAATTGCCCCCACCAGAAGAATTGCAGTCGCCAACAGCCCCGCCACTACCGGCTGCCGCTTCGCCCACCGCCAAGCGCGCTCAACCGATCCCACTGGTCGTGCTTGAATCGGCTGCCCGCTCAGGGCACGCCGTAAATCCTGCGCCAGGGCCTGGGCAGACGGATACCGCTTGGCCGGATCCTTCGCCATCGCCTTGAGGCAAATCGTCTCCAGGTCCTTGGGGATCCGATTGTTGAGTTTGCGTGGACCAGGCGGCTCGTCGTTCAAAATCTGCACCACGAGCATTGCCTTGCTGCCCCGAAACGGTAATTCCCCAGTTAGCAACTGGTAGAGAATGACCCCTAACGAGTACACGTCGCTTCTGGCGTCCGCCTGGTGGCCGTGGCCGCGGGCTTGCTCGGGGGACATGTAGGCGGGAGTGCCAAGCACCTGACCATCCACGGTCATGGTGATCTCGCCGGCGTCCCGTTTGGCCAGGCCAAAGTCCGTGATCTTGGGAACCAGCGAGGTGAGGGAATCGCCGTTGGCACTGGAAGCAGGTGAAGCGGTCGAGCGGCCGGAGGAAGTACCGCTGCCCGCTTTCTCAATCAGAATATTGCCCGGCTTTAGATCCCGGTGGACGACCCCTTTCTGGTGGGCGTGCTCGATGGCGTCGGCCACATGGGCGATCAAATCCGCCGACTCCCGGGGCGAAAGCGGATGGGCTTCCAGCCATTCGGCTATCGTTGCGCCGGCAATGAATTCGCTGGCAATGAAAATTGTGTCGCCGTCCCGACCGACCTCGTATACCTGGACAATTCCGGGGTGGCTAAGCTGAGCGGCCGCGCGGGCATCCCGGAAGAAGTACTCAGCTTCGTCCGGCGTAACCTGCCCGCGCCGTGGGATCTTGAGCGCCACCGTGCGGCCGAGGACCGTATCCTGCGCCTTCCACACAATGCCAAACGCTCCCTGCCCCACCTGGTCCAGGAGCTCGAAGTGCGCCACCTTCCTCACCTTGGTCTGGTGGGTTTGGGTTGTGTCGCCCCCCACCAAACTGAAATTGCTGCCACAACTGGGACAAGTCAGATCCGACAGCACCGCCTGCTCGATGACCTCAATCGGCGCGCGGCAATGGGGACA
>JALHPA010000551.1 GCA_022842745.1 Pirellulales bacterium | reverse complement strand
TCTCCCCGCGATCTCGAAACCTTCTTCCCCGACGCCCGGCGCGAATTGGTTGGGGACCGTCCCCAGTACGGCCGCGGCGCCGCGCTTTCCAATACGCCCCCCGCTGCTCCCGGCGTCGAAACCGCTTCTCCCGCGCCGGCCTCGCGTGCAGATTGGCCCCAGACCGTCTCCGCCGAAACGCTCGCCGACGAGGTCAAGTCGTATGCTCCCCTCCTGGCCGCGGAACTGAAGTCGCCCAGCCATTTCAAGGGTGGGGGGGCGAAAAACGCTCGCCGCTACTTCAGCATGTTGGCCGCCTCATTCGCCGTCCTGCATGAATACCCGACCGAAGTCCGTTGGAAGTCCCAGGCAGCCGCGGCTCGCGATCTGTTCGCCCGCGCCGGTTTCAACAGCAAGACCGCGACCGACGGCGCGTTCCAGGAGTCGCGCCTCCGCCACGACGATCTCCAGGCGCTCCTCCGCGGAGAACAAATCCAGCCTCCCTCGCAGATCGAACCAAGCCCCCTCTTCAACGACAAAGTCGCCAACCGTCCCCCCTTGATGTGGCGCATGGAACGCGCCCAGCAAGAGCGACTCTCCGCCTTCACCGCCGACGAAGCCACGTTCAAAAAAAACCTGCCAGCAGCCCTCCATGAAGCCCAAATCCTCGCCATGCTCGCCGCCCTCATCCAACGCGACGGCTACCCAGACGCCGATAGCGACAGCTACCAGCAATACGCCAACGAAACGCTCCGCGCCGCCCAAGACGCCGCGCAGGCAATCGGTCGCAAAGACTACGCTGCCGCCAGGGCCGCCGTATCGGAAGCCGGCAAAGCGTGCGTCCGCTGCCACGGCGAATTCCGCGGCGGCTAACGCCCCCTCCCAATCGCCCAAGTTCTCGCCTCCTCCCTCCGGCCGACCTCCTCCGGCCTACTGCCTCCAGCCTACTGCCTCCATCCCCAAGCCTCCATCCTGCGGGTTGACGCTCCGCCAACCCCCCCTACACTTTAAGCAGTATGACAAAGTCCCCGGCAGATGCCTCCCATTCCTCCATGGCCGCGTTGCAATCAGACACTTCAAAGGAGACGGACCGTTCCGAGCCGCCGCTCCCTCCGGTGTTGCCTCCCACGCCGGGCTTTCTCCTGCAACTGTTTCTTATTCCTGGATTGATCGTGGTGGCGATCGTCTTGGTGTGGACACTGTTCTACGCCCTCGCCCACATGGGCAGCGACGCCGAAAGCCACATTGCGGAACTCGAGCGCGACGGTCCTAGCCGCTGGCATGCCGCCTACAACCTCTCCTACGCCTTGCGCGGCGGCAGCAACGAAGCCCTGCGCGAGGATTCCAACGCTGCGGCCCGCCTTGCCGCCGTCTTGGATCGGGAACTGTCCGCCCAACCCGCTTCCGGGGGCGTCGCGAGCGAAGGATTGAACTCCGTCGAACAGGCGCTTGCCCAAGGCCGGTTGCGGCTCTACTTGGCCTCCGCGTTGGGGTACTTCCTGGTTCCCCAGCCGTTGCCGGCGCTCAACCGCGCCGCGAATTTCAACCGCGCCCCCTCCGATGTCGACGTGCAAACGGCGGCCGTCGAGTCGATCGCCCGCCTCTATGCCTCCCTTTCCCCCCAGCAGCGCGCCACGGTCGACGCAGCTTCCTTGCAAAAGACGTTACTCGAGACCTCCCGGTCGAGCGAAAACAGCCTCCGAGAGGCCGCGGCGTTTGGTCTGGGCATGTTCGACGTCCCGTCGTCGAAAGACCGCTTGCAAGCGCTTTTGGATGATCCACAACCGTCGGTGCGCTACAACGCGGCCACCGGACTGGCCCAGTTTAACGATTGGGGCGCCGCCCCCGTGGTTCTGGAAATGCTCGACCCCGCCCAGGCTTCCACGACCCAGGAATCCAGCCCGGTCCTTGAGGAAATGGCCCGCGTCCGGATCGTGGTCAACGGCATTCGCGCTGCCGATCGTCTCTCGGCCGGCCGCTCGCCAGGCGAAATGGCCCCCTTTCGCGCCGCCCTGCAAAAACTTTCCACCGACCCATCCGCCGAAATTCGAGACCACGCGAAAGGCGTTCTCGACAAACTCAAGAACCTGCCAGCCAGTTGAGCACGCGATTTGCACTTGTCGATCGTCCAGTTGGCCGTAAGCTGCTCGTAGCTGTTCCAGCCGTTTTCCCGTTTTAGAGTTCGCTACGGAAGCGTTTATCACCCACCGGCCTGATAGAGGAGAATCCCCATGGCAGCCACTACCCCGGAAGTCGTCGAATTGTTGAAGGCCTCGTACAACATGGAGTTGGAAACGGTGCTGAATTACCTGGCCAACAGCACCAATCTGGACGGCGTCCGCGCCGAGGAAATCAAAAAATCCCTCGCCGCCGATGTCCCCGCCGAATTGGGCCATGCCCAACAACTTGCCAATCGCATCAAACAACTGGGCGGCTTTGTCGATGGCTCCGCCGCGTTGAAATTCGGCAGCCAGATCCAGCCCTCCAAAAATACCGTCGATGTCGTCGCCGCCATTAAGGCGGTCATCTCGGCCGAGGAAACCGCCTGCGCCCAATACAAAAAGATCATCTCCGCCGTCGAAGGAGACGATTACGTCACCCAGGATCTCTGCATCCGCCTGCTGGCCGACGAAGAAGAACACCTCGTCCTCTTCAAGGGATTCCTGAAAGAGTACACCCAACAATAGCGGCGACCGCGCTTTCGCGGACCCAGCAGCTCCCAACAACCTCCCGCAGGCGTTGTTTCAACGACCGGCCCAGGCCAACGCCTGTGGGCACGGCGCCAAAAACCCCCGCAACAGCGCCGGTTGCGCCGCCAGATTCAAATGCAGCGGGCTGCCGATCGCCTGGTGTCGGCGAACCCACGGCGGGCCAGATGCCGCTCGCCCCTCGGCGCAGCCCGTGCGCGCCTTCGTGACCCCCTGCAACTCCCAGGCGTTATTGAGATAGCCGCGAACGATCGTCCCCCGCGGCGCCAGCCACGTCTCGCACGCGCTTTGAAACTCCGCCGGCGATGGCCGGTGGACCGTCGCTTTGCGTCGCGCGACCGCCGGCAGAATCCCCGCCATCGGCAGCATCTCCCCCTCCGCGCTTTCCAGTTGCTGGCAGAGATAAGCCAGCCCCCCACCTTCCGCGTACACCCGCCGCCCGGCGCATAGATGGTTGCGCAGCGCCATCATCAAACAGTGGTTGGCCGCCAGCGCCTCCGCGAATCGCTCCGGATGCCCGCAGCCAAAGTACACCACGTCCGCCTCGGCCGGCAGCGCCTCGTCCCGCAGCGGCGAAAAATCCTTGATCGTTGCCCCCCCCCGCTCCAGCGCCTCGAGCGCATCGGGAAAATAGCAATAAAACGCATCGTCGTAAGCCACCGCGACGGTGATCTCCGACCACTCCTGGTCGACTCCTTCCGCCGGCGACATGCAAGCTCCTTTTCTCTCCAGCGACGAAAAATCGCCCGCCGACGCCAGCCGCATCAA
>JALHPA010000550.1 GCA_022842745.1 Pirellulales bacterium | reverse complement strand
AGTGCTAACGGGATTGCCTGGCACGCCGAATACGAGCCGCGATCTCCGCTCTTCAACTCCAAACCAGAGGGGTTTTCCTGGCTTCAGGCGGACTTTGTGAAATACCTCCCGGACGCCGGTTTCGGCAAATACGGCGGGCGCCAAATCAAGCACGCCAGCGGATACCCCGCCCGAGAGAACGAGCAAGTCCGCCTCGGCCAGTCCTTGCTCGATTTTCGCTCGCAATTCGGCCGGTTCATCCCGCGCAATGCCCAAATCCAGCGGGATGCCCCCGGCCGCTTTGGCGGCGGCGACCAGCATGGGACCGTTGCTGTTGCGGATTTGGCCCGGCCCGGGGCGCTGTCCCATAGGAACCAGCTCATTGCCGGTGGCGAGGATCGCAACTTTTGGCGGCGGCGTGACCAGCACGCTCTCGCGCCCCAATTCCGCAAGCAGGCCCATTTCGGCCGGGCCAATCGGCAGGCCGCGGCGAAGCACCAGTTCCCCCTGCCGGTAGCATGCGCCCTGGCGGAGGATATTCTGGCCCGCGCGGGGCGTGTCGCGAATGTGGATGCGGCTCGCAACGGGCAAGCCGGCGGCTGAACGATCCGAGCGAAGGGTGGTCGTCGGCGGGAGGGGTGGCGTGGACGCAGGATGGGTCCGCTCGATCATCACCACCGCGTCGGCCCCAGCGGGAAGCGGCGCGCCAGTCATGATTCGGGTACACGATCCGGGAACAACCGTCTGAGTGGGCGCCATCCCTGCGGTGACTTCTTCGAGCATCTCCAATTCGGCCGCGCCAGTCGCCAGATCGGCGGCGCAAACCGCATAGCCATCCATCATGGATTTGTCGTGCGAAGGAGAATCCTGTTCGGCAGCGATGTCTTCAGCGAGGGTCCAACCGATGGCAAGGTCGAACGAGACAGTCGCCGGGGGGAGCGGGCGGGCCTTAGCCAAGACATGCTTGAGCGCTTCTTCGACCGTGAGGAGCGACATTGGACGTGCCCGGTAGCCGCGGGCCCGGGTGAAGGATGAATGGGCCGAGTAATTTGACCGCGACAGGAATCCCTTGACCGGGATCACTTCGCGCGCGTTGGCGAACGGGAGCTAGGCCGTGGTCGCGAGGAATCGCTTGAGGATATCGATTCCCCCTTCGGTAAGAAAACTCTCCGGGTGGAATTGTAACCCGAACAGCGGCCAGCGGCGGTGCCGGATGCCCATGATTTCCCGACCCCCCGTCGGCATCTCCGACCAAGCGGTGACGAGAAAATCGCGATTGAGGGTTTCCGGCTGAATAATCAGACTGTGATACCGGGTGGCAATAAACGGATTCGGCAGCCCCTCAAACAAGCCCTGGCCGTCGTGGTGGATCCGATCCACTTTGCCATGCATCAGCCGGGAGGAGCGAACGATTTCCGCGCCGGTCGCCTGGCCGATCGATTGATGGCCCAAGCAGACCCCGAGAATCGGGATTTGTCCGGCGAAGCGCGATATCGCGGCGCAAGAAATTCCGGCTTCCTTGGGGGTGCAGGGGCCGGGCGAAATGATCAAATGACTGGGGCCTTTGCGAGCAATTTCGTCCAGCGAAATCTGGTCGTTGCGATGCACCTCCAGGTCCAAGCGGGGATCGATCTCTCCGAGCCGCTGGACGAGGTTGTAGGTGAACGAGTCGTAGTTGTCGATCAGAAGTATCATGCGGTTAGTTGACCGGCGACCGCACTCCACACGTCTCGCCCGATCGCCAGGTCCACGTGAGCAGCGAGGCGAGGGTTCTTGCACCCCGGTCCCTCGATCCGCGTGCCGGCCGGGTTACCCATCGATGAGAATGCTTGGATGGGGTTCGCGATGGACGAGGGGCAGGACCTGGGGCTGATAAATCGTGGTATAGGCTTGGGCAGTCCGGTGAACGTCCAGCGCCTCGGCGGTATCCCATCTCTCAACCAGCAAGAATCTCGCCGCGTCGTTCTGCGACTGATAAACTTCGAAGCGGACGCAACCCGGTTCGCCCCGCGAAAGCCGGGCTTGCTCGCCGAGCAGTTTGCGGACCCGCTCGATGTTCACCGGATCCTTCACGGTCAGCCAGATATTGGCGTAGATCATACGGATTTGGGCTAGGGGCCGCAGCCCGCACCCCCGTTTTCGCCAGGGGCGAATACCGCGACACGGGAATTCGCTGGAAGGTGGGCTGGTCGGCAGGGACTGCGGCGCAGACGACTTTGCCGCCGGACTCCGCCAAACTTCTACTGCATTGCAATATACTTCCCCTCGCAACGGTCGGCTACCGCGATGCCTGCTTTTAGGCGAGCCAATTGGACGCATGGAATTACGTCTATCGGCGGGTTCCAACAGGGTGCATTCACTTTGCGTCGCGTGACGCATGGCTTACAATTCGCAACGAACGATCGTCCTCCCCACATCTTCAGCCGCCGAGGCGCCGTTGGTCGACGCACAAAAAATTCACATCATTGGAATTGGGGATGACGGCCTGGATGGCATTACATCCCATGCCCGAAAGTTGATCGAGGGCGCCAATTTGCTCATCGGCAGTGAATCGACTTTGGCGCTCATTCCCGGCGATGGACGTTCAAAATTCGTGATCGGCGGGAATCTGAACGAAGCGGTCGATCGCATCTCGGCGGCCAAAGGCCGCGTGGTGGTCCTGGCCTCTGGAGATCCGTTGTTCTACGGGGTGGCGCGGTACCTTTGCGACAAGCTAGGCAAAGACCGATTTGAGGTGGCCCCCCACGTCAGCAGCATGCAACTGGCGTTCGCGCGGGTGAAGGAGAGTTGGGAGGACGCCTACCTCACCAACCTCGCGAATCATCCGCTGGAAAACGTCGTCGAAAAGATCCGCGTGGCGGACAAGGTGGGGCTGTTCACCACCGAGGCCTGTCCGCCGGCGGCCGTGGCCAAAGCTTTATTAAATAGCCGAATCGACTATTTTTCCGCCTACGTCTGCGAGAATCTCGGCTCGCCCGACGAGCGCGTGACCCAGGGATCTTTGGCGGAGATTGCGGCCGACGAATTCGCTCCGCTGAATGTCATGGTGCTGGTGCGCAAACCGGCGGCGCCCGATCAGCCGGCGGGTTTGGCGGGTCGCCGGCTGTTCGGCAATCCAGATGAACTGTTCCTGCAAACCCGCCCCAAACATGGACTGCTGACGCCGGCGGAGGTCCGCGCGATCGCGCTTGCCCAGATGGCGCTGCGCCCGGATAGCACCGTGTGGGACATTGGAGCCGGCAGCGGTTCCGTCTCGATCGAAGCCGCGCAAATCGCCGGCGATGGAGCGACCTATGCGATCGAAATGGATATCGAAGATCACCAGCTCATTGTGGCCAACGCCGAGCGGTTCGGCATTCATAACATTTCTCCAATTCTGGGCCGCGCTCCAGACGCCTGGAGCGCGTTGCCCGACCCCGACGCCATTTTTGTCGGCGGAAGCGGACGCGAGATCGGTCGCCTGGTCGAACTCGCGCTCGCTCGATT
>JALHPA010000549.1 GCA_022842745.1 Pirellulales bacterium | reverse complement strand
ACCAACTCCGCTCTTCTTCCATCGTGGCAATGTCAAAGACGTGAATTCGTGCGTCGGAGAAATTGCTGATGTACAACTTACTGTCTTTCACGGCCAAGCCCGCGATGATTTTGCCCTCCAAGAACGTGGTGTACGAACCAGCGCCGCCACCCCCATGCTTCGCCCTCAATAATCCCTTCCCCGGCGTTCCCCAAAACACATGATTGCCATCGGCAGCGACAGCTTTCACGGGATCGCCAAATCCAGATTCAAACCGATCGTACCGCGCGGAAAAACCTCCGTCCGCGGCCATATACGCTGCCCCGCCGCCGCCACTTTCGGCATAACCGGCGGTAAAGAGTTTGCCGTCGGGACTGAGGCAAATATCAGCCAGCTCTTCTGTCACATTCTTCATGCCCTTCATGTCCAGGTAAGTATTCCCCAGCCAAGAGGTCACATACTTGCCAGGAGGATCCGTTGGCGCCTCGGCCTGGAGCGAGTGCATGCCGGGCGTTGCCGCCGCAACCAAAGCGATGAAGATCAAAGCGTTCCGTAGATTCATTCTGTGCGAGGACATCATGATGTGCGTCTCTGTTAGCGCTCCGCCGAAAGAGGAATGATTGCAACGCCGCCAAAAGCGATCACCATCGCTACCGCGGCTGCCACTGTGCCCGGCTGCCGTCCATCGCGCAACCGTAGCGGGTCACTTCGATGAGCTGTGCGTCGCTCCCATCGGGACGAATTATCCACACCGGCCGTTTGTCGCCTGGGTGTTCGGCGTAAATTTTCTTCATCCGCTCGGGATTGCTCCAATACCGTTCATCGGTGTGGCGAAAGCTGATCCAGCGGCCGTCGGGGGACCACGCAGGCGGCGTGCTGATCTTTCCGAGTCGAGTGACTTGTCGAATGTCGCCGCCATCCGCGGCGCAGCTAAAAATCTCGAGCGCCTCCCCGATTTTGAAAGCATAGGCGATCCGTTTGCTATCGGGCGACCAGGCCGGAAAAATAGCCCCCCACGGGTTGCCGTCCGGAACAATCTGTTTTTTCTCCGAGCCATCCGCTTTCATCCGGAACACGCTCACTCCCCCCGCGCATTCGCCGGTGTAGGCGATCATCGTCCCATCGGGAGAAATGCACGGGTCGTGTCCGAGGCCGAGCATTTTCAGATCGCCCCCATCGGCGTTGATCGAGGCCATTTCGGCCTTCTCGCCATGCCAGCCAAACACGATCCGCTCGCCCGACCAACTGGGCATGTACGCGACCGCCGGCGCTTGGAGGTGCGTCAGTTGTTTAACTTCCGAGCCGTCGACGTTCATCACAAACAGATTCATCGTGCCGTCGCGATCCGAGGTGAAGGCCACTCGCTTTCCATCCGGCGACCAGCAGGGATAGCGGTCCTCGCTCTGGGGACTGCGGGTCAGATTGCGCGCATCCCCCGTGACGGGATCGATCACGAAGATCTCCGTGTCGCCGGTGCGGGTCGAGGTTATGAGGAACCTGTGCCCGGCGAGGGGGTGTTCGGCAATGGCGGGCGTAAACGACAGTACGATTGTGGCCAGCCAACCGAGGGCGAGTATCGTTTTCATGAACATGCGCGGAGGTGCTAAAGTGAAATGTCGTCGAGGTATCTCCCACAAGCCCGCTCGGTCGACAAGGGAATTGGTGACCGCCCCGCAACGGACGCGGCCGGCTCGGATGAGTCAATCGGAATTCAGTCGGAACTCAATCGGACCTCCATGCCGCCGATTCGGTCGTCGCTTCCTCTGCGTGTGATCAGCGTTTTGCCGCCGACTTTCTTCCGTTCGAACTGATCGAGGTTGACAATCGTCACGCCGCTGTCGTACCGGGCGACCGCTTCTTGGCAGCCCATCTCGTGGGCCGCTTCGGCCGTGCGGTGGTAGAAATCGCGCGCGCCCCCCAAGTACATATCAATCAAGAAATAGCGGACGTTGGATTCCGGATACGCGAGATCGGAATTGAGCCGGATCAGCAGCGGGTCAACGGGCTTGCTGCCGCCCCGATAGGTCAGCCGCGGTTCCGATCCAGCCGCCGCCAGTGCAAACCAACCGGCGTTGATCGCCCGCGCCCCCGCGTCCCATCGGCGAAGCGCTTCGGCGACGTTCGGTTCGGCGGCCCGTTTTTGCCACTCCTCCCGCCGCGCGCCAAGCGTCAGTTGTGCCAAGATCGTCCGGATCTCAGCCTGCTGAAAATCGGCATCCGAGGTCAAGAGCGCTTCGCTGCCGTGGATCGTGCGCTGGGTGCCGCGTTGGACAATCCGCAACACCCTGCCGTCCTTTCCAAACTCATTAGTGAGCCATTTCCGCTCGAAGTCGCGGGCGTTGACGACCCGCGCCCCGGCGTCCCACAGTCGGACCGCCTCGCGCGAGTCGGGATCGCGCTCTTCGACGGCGTACTTGCGGTACATCGCCACATCGCCCCCCAACGTCATGTCAGCCAGCAAATAGCGGACTTGAGGCTCGCGCCATACCACGGATTGCCAATCGGCGGATTGGCCGCGCACTGCCGCTGGGAAATGCGCACTGAGCCACATCAGCACGCACGATATCACGGTCGCGGATAATCGGGGACGTGTCATTTGAGCTTGGAAAAATCCGTCGGCGTCATCTTGTAAGCCGTTACGCCGGAACGGAGCTTGCCATCCCGTTCCGTCTCAGCCTCGATCTTCTGCCATTCCTCGTCCGCGTGAAACGACTGGATCGACTTCCGAATCGACTCCATGCTCTCCCCAGCCAACAGGCAAACCACCGTCACTTCTGGCTCGCCTTCCTTCGACGACGCGATCCACCAGCCAATGCTTGCCAACCCATGCCGCGCATAAATGCGCGTCGCATGGTCTCTCCACCGCGCGGTAAACGCGGACAACTTATTCTTGGGAACCCGATACAGCCGCAAATCGAAGGCCCGCGGAGTTTTCTGGGCGGCGAAATCCAGCTTCGCATCCGCCGGATCCAGCGTCAGCGAGATGATTTTGTCCACCGTCTTGCCATGCTTGGCCGTCGACGCCGCATACGCCGTTTGAAAGTCCCGGTCGGCGCCAAATCGCTTCTCGGCGGCTTGAAACTCCTCCTTCGTTTTACCTCGCATCAGGTAAATGAACTTCTCCCCCTGCTCGTCGCCGGCCGTCCAATAGCCCAGCGTCAGAATGCCGTGCTTTTGGCGAATCGGCTCCACCGCATCGCGGAACCGCTCCTGCACCCCCTCCAACTTGCCCGCCGTCACCTCATAAATCCGCAACTCATAGTGCTCCGGAAGTTCGGCGGCGTCGGCGGACGGATCCATCCCCCCCGCGGCCAACCCCAGCAGACTCGCCAACAAAACTCCGCCTCGGATCATCGTTTGAGCCTCCGGATGCAAATTTCAGCCGGTCTCGGGATCGGGACCGATCGACCCCGCGAACTTCATAAGATGCTACTGAGATTTCAGTAAGATGTCAAACCGGCGCCCGAACCACCGGGCATGAGGCCGA
>JALHPA010000548.1 GCA_022842745.1 Pirellulales bacterium | reverse complement strand
TAGCATCGGCCGGAGCCAGGTACGCCTCGGACTCTTGGTCCGCCCGCAGCCACACGACCTCATCCGTCAGCTTCCCCTTATGCACCTTGCGGTACGGGGTCACGAGAAAACCGTACTCATCCACCCCGGCGTAAATCCCCAAGCTGGAGATCAATCCGATGTTCGTTCCTTCCGGCGTCTCGATCGGGCAAATGCGGCCGTAGTGCGAAATATGCACGTCGCGGACTTCGAACCCGGCCCGCTTGCGGTTCAATCCCCCAGGGCCCAAGGCCGACAGCCGCCGCTCGTGCGTCAGCATCGACAACGGATTCGTCTGGTCGACGACCTGCGACAACTCGCCCCGCCCGAAGAAGTATTCGATCGCGGCCGAAATGCTCTTCGGATTGATCAAATTGCGCGGAGTAATGTCCTGCACGTCCTTAAGGCTCATCCGCTCTTGCACCGTGCGGCGGAGCTTCAAAAAGCCCTTCCGCAATTCGTCGCAGGCCAATTCGTCGATCGTCCGCAAGCGGCGATTGCCCAAGTGATCGATATCGTCGATCTCGGCGTCGGGTTCGCCCGAGGTCAATTTCAACAGGTACCGGATTGCCGCGATCAGATCCTCCGGCCGCAAGGTCATCTCCGACTCGTCGACCTGCAGACCCAGCTTGCGGTTGATGCGGAACCGTCCCACCCGCCCCAGCCGGTAGCGATTCGTATCGAAGAATTTCTCGTGGAACAGTGCCCGCGCTTTTTCCAGTTGCGGCGGATTGCCAGGCCGCAGCCGCTGATAGATCCGCAGCAGGGCCTCCTCGTGGCTTCCGGTCGCATCCTCTTGGAGGGTGTTGAAGATCAAGGGGACCTTCGTATCGGCCATTACCTCGACCTTGTCGATCCCCGAGGTGCAGATCAACTCGGCGACGTTCTTGGTGATTCGCTGGCCGGTTTCGAGAATGATCTCCCCCGCCTTTTCGCTATCCGCCGGGTATACGATATCGTCGACGGCGATCTTGCCTTCGATCTTGGCGACGCTCCGGCCGTCCACGATCTTCTCGACCGAGGTCTCGTAGAAGCAGCGGATCAATTCCGAGTCCTGCCCATACTTCGGATCCATCGCCCGCAGCAATGTCATCGCCGAGAACTTGCCGCTCTGGTCGATCCGAACCGTCAGCGTGTCTTTCTTGCTGATGTTCAGCTCGATCCAGCTTCCCCGCTCGGGAATGATCCGGCAGCTATGCAGCTTCTTCTCGGTCACGTCCATGTCCGAGACGAAATCCACGCCCGGGCTGCGGTGCAACTGGCTGACGACGACCCGCTCGGCCCCGTTGATGATGAATTCGCCGCCGCCGAGCATGATCGGCATGTCCCCCAAGTACACCTCTTCCTCGATCGGCTGCTCCTTGGTCAGGCGCAGCCAGACCCGGAAGGGGCGGCCGTAGGTCAAGCGCAACTGGCGGCACTCGTGCGGTTCGTACCGCGGCTTCCCCAGCTCGTAGCGGACGTACTCCAGCCGCAGATTCTTGTCGTAGCTCTCGATCGGGAAAATTTCCCGCAAGACGCTCTCGATTCCTTGGTCTTTCCGCTTCGAGGACGCCACTTCGTACTGCAGGAAGTTGTCGTAGCTGCGCGTCTGGATGACCGTCAGGTCGGGAATGGCGTGATGCTCGCGCAAGCTCCCAAAACGCCGAATTTCCTTGGGCCGTAATCGTCGTTCAGCGGAAGTCGCCATGGGCTCTCCGTTACTCGTACCTTGAATTCAGCCAACCGCGCAAGCACAATCCTCCGCGGCGGACCAGTCGCAACCGTCCGGTGCGGACTCTGTGCCAACCATCTTTTCGCTCGGGGAGGGGCAAGCGGCCACACCGGCGCCTTCGGCCCCTGCGGTTCCCCTGGACAGGAATCGCCAATCCAACGGGCGTGCGGGCACAAATTGCATCCATCGGCTGCCGAAAAATGTGACCATTCGGTCCATCAAGCGTGCCGCAACCTCTCAAGAATCATCCCACGTTGCCAGACGCACATCCGCTCCACCCTGACCGCGTCGTCGACGCAGTCAGTTCAAACCGGCACGTCCGCCGAGGCTCGAACCCAGCGTTCGAACCCCCGCACAACCCTGCCCCTCGCAGGCCAACGCCTGCGAACGGGCTTATTGACTGGCGACAGGGCGTTCGGCTTGGAAGGCGCCCGTCGCCGTAATCCGCCGTACTTAAACAGCCTTACTTGACGGCGACCTTGCCGCCGGCTTCCTCGAGCTCCTTCTTGAGCTTCTCGGCGTCTTCCTTCGAGATGCCTTCCTTGATCTTGCTGGGAGAGCCTTCGACCGCGTCCTTGGCTTCCTTGAGTCCCAATCCCGTCGCCGCCCGGACCACCTTGATCACGGCGATCTTCTTGTCCGCCGCGAACCCTTCCAGGATCACGTCGAATTCGGTTTTGGCCTCGGCGGCCGGAGCGGCAGCTCCTCCGCCAGCGGCCGGAGCGGCCATCATCACGGCGCCACCGGCGGCGGCCTTGATGCCGTGGACTTGTTCGAGGTAATCACTGAGCTCCTTGGCCTGCTTGAGAGTCAAGGTGACAATCTTGTCTCCCATATCTTTGGTGGCAGAAGAAAACTCTTGGGTAGCTTCGGCGGTGGCCATGGCGTTCGACTTTCCTTTCGCTAAGAAAATTGCGGCGGTTTCACGCTAGCGCCGCGATAGTTTGAATCAAGTAAAAACAGTTGGGTCAAAGTGTTTCGTTACGACGATCTTGGCTGTCATTGAATTGCTTAACCGCCCGCGAACGGGCGACCGGTCCCCCGGCTTAACCAGCAGGCGCCGCTTCCGCTGAACCAGCTTCCGCCGGGCCTCCTTCCGCCGAACTTGCTTCAGCCGAACCTGCATCCGCCGGCGCCCCCTCGGCCTTTTCCAGGTCCTCAACGCGCTGCTTGATCTGGCTGACCAGCGCCCCTCCGATGCCATTCAGTTGGCTGGCCAACTTCGCCCCCGGCGAGAGGATCTGGCCCACAAGCAGGCTCAATTGCTCGCCGCGGCTTGGCCAGGCGCTGACGGCCTTGACATCGGCGGCGGAGATCTTCGCCCCGTCAATCGCGCCACCCCGCGCTTCAAAGCCCGCCAGCTCCTTCAGCTCGGTCAGCTTGACGATTTCTTTCGACAGCGTGACCACGTCTTCGCAGCCCCAGACAAGCGCCAAGGTGCCGGTCACTCCGTCGAGGGCCGGCGCCAACGGCGTCCCCTCCGCGGCCCGACGCGCCATGCTGTTCTTGACGACCTGCAATTGGATGTTCTTCTTCCGCAACTCCCCGCGAAGCCGCGCCGTTTTGACGGAGTTCAGCCCCACGACGTTCACCAACAGCGCGTCGTTGACTCCGGTCAATCGGCGGCGGAGGTCCTGGGTCAACAGATCTTTGACAAACTTGCTCATATACGATGTTTCGCTGCTCGAAATATTCTTTCTAGAATATCAGTGTTTCAGATGTCCGTGTCTCAGGCATCCGAGCTTC
>JALHPA010000547.1 GCA_022842745.1 Pirellulales bacterium | reverse complement strand
GAGACTTAGGCCATGCGATCCCCCGGTCAGGCGATACTTTGGCAAATCGTGTGGCGATCGCGCTTTGGACTGCTGGCGGCTGGATCGTACCTCGTGGCGGCCATTTTGCTCACCCGAGTTCTGCCGCACGATCTCACCCTATCCGTCGGCGACCAGACCGTGCCGGCGGTGGGCTGGTTTCTGGGAATGCCGGCGGTACTGATCAACATCTTGCTGGTGGCCGTGTTCAGCATGTCGGGCGCCGATTTGCAAGACTCCGCCTTCGCCAGCCACATGTTCACCCTGCCGGTGCGCACGCGCACGCTGGTGGCCTGGCCGATGGTCGTCGGTTGCTTTGCTCTCATGGCGGTCTGGTGGATCACGGCCGCTCTGGTGTTTCGGCCCGGTGGCATCCTTGCGCCGTTGTGGTGGCCGGCTGGCGCATTGGCCTACTTCCTGGCCTCGTTTCAGGCGATCTCTTGGACCCCCTTCGCCCAACGCTGGCTGCACGTTGCGTTGACTTCCGTTGTAATGGTATTTCCCATCGCCATACTCCCGGTGTTGTTGCTCCTGGATATTGAACTCAGCGAGCCGGCGGCCGCTCTGCTGTTTCTCGCGGTCTTGCCAGCAGCCTACCTGGCAGCGCTCACCGGCGTAGCGCGGGCACGTCGCGGCGACCCCTATCATTGGCAGATATTCCAACGTCGGACCGATCGGGTTAGCCGTCGGCGAGCGCGGAATTGCCGTCCGTTTTCGTCGTGGTGGACGGCGCAGCTTTGGTTCGAGTGCCGTGCACACGTTTGGACCGTTCCGGTATTTTTTGCTTCGATGCTCATGTGCATTCTGTTCTTGCCTGCGCTTGACCGGCACAACATCGAACTGGGCTGGCGATTCCTCGGTATTTTGTTGACGACGCCGATCTTCTTGGCCCTGATGTGCGGCGCGTCGCTGGGAACTCTTTACGATCCCTTGTCGAAATCGAGCGCTGCATCGTTTATTCTCGCCCGTCCGATCTCCAGCGTGCAAATCGTTAAGAGCAAACTGCTGGCGGCGGCGGTGACCACGGTCGCCCTGTGGATCATCACTCTCGGTTTCACGTCGCTGTTGTTGACGCGGCCTGGCTTTCCGGAATCGATCCTGGCCGCCGCTGAGCCGTATCCCGCCTGGCAAGCGATTGGCGGGTCGCTATTGGTATTAATCCTGCTGATGGGGCTCACCTGGAAAACGATTTCCGAGAGTCTTTGGATCCCGCTCACCGGCCGGCCCTGGGTGACGAATGTGACCAACGTCGGCCCGCCATTGATCGTTCTCGGCGGGGGATGCGTCGGCTTTTGGCTTTATCTGCATCCTGAATGGCACGACACTGCGCAGGCAGCCGCCCCCTGGCTCCTCGGAACCTTGCTACTGGTCAAGATCGCTTTGGCCGTCTGGGTGATTCGATCCTTGGATCGCTTGCGCCTGGTCGACCGAGCGGAAATTGCAATTATGGTGGGTATTTGGATGCTGGTCGTGGTGGGACTATGTTCGCTCACGTTGTTGCTAATCCCGCCGGGGAGCGCACCACTGTATGGGGTCATCTCCCCTATTGCCATAATGACTCCCTTCTGCCGGATTGCCGGTGCGCCGTTGGCACTGGAATGGAATAGACACCGGTAGGACTCAGCATTGCTTAGGGGGTTCGACGACCCCTGGTCGATGCGAGTCGTTCTTACTCAATCCAATTGCCAGGAGCGCTGGATGCCGTGGGAATCGCACGAGTTGACCACGCCGGGCTGCGGCTCCGAAAGAACCTTCCGTCGATCGGCGTTAACCAACTTGCCCTTGGTACAGTTCATATGGCTAATACGGCAAAGAATGGTCCTTGGCAGTCGCCCCCCAACCGTAATACTGAATGGCACCTGACGCTGTCCGTCGCCGACCGCCGATGGTCGACCGTGACCCCCGCGGGTTGATTGAGGCCCTGCTGGGCGATGGGCGGTTTCTGATTGTCCTCACGGGATTTTGCCTGCTTCTTGCCGGCGGATTTGCGCTCTTCCAATCCGCCACCGGGCACTTCCTTCCGCATGACGTCGAGTTCTTGGGCATGACCCCCCGCGATCTTTGCGCGATCAACGAATGCCGAATTGTGCACTTCATGTTTCACGATCGGGTTTCGTTCGGAGGCGTGCTTGTCGCCATCGGGGCGATCTATATGTGGCTGGCAGAGTTTCCCTTGCGGCGAGGAGATGCGTGGGCCTGGTGGGCGCTCGCCACGAGCGGCGGCCTCGGATTCGCCAGTTTTCTCACTTACCTTGGCTACGGATATCTCGATTCCTGGCACGGCGCCGCCACCGTGGCGCTCCTTCCCATTTTTGTCGTCGGTATGGTCCAGGTCTGGCGATCGCTCCCCCCTGGACTTAAGCGCCCCACCACTCTGCTCGTGCCCGCCGTCCCGCTCAACCCCGGCCGCTGCTGTCTGCTGGCCGCGGCGCTGGGCATCGTCGGTGCTGGTAGCACCATCACCGCGATCGGCATGACGACGGTCTTTGTGCCCCAAGACTTGGCGTTCATGAATCTCACCGCCGATCACTTGCACGCCATCAACCCGCGGCTGGTGCCGCTCATTGCCCACGATCGAGCCGGTTTTGGAGGCGGCCTTTGCTCAGGTGGAATAGCCCTCTTGGCCGTCGTCTGGTGCTCTCCCCCGAGCCGGAGCCTGTGGCAACTCCTGGCGCTGGTCGGCACGTTCGGCTTCACTTGTGCAATCCTAGTGCACTTTATGATCGGATACACCGACGTGGTGCATCTCTTCCCCGCGGTCGCCGGCGCGGCTCTGTACGCATCGGGGTTGGCGCTTTCCTATCGAGCAAGTCACACGTTGAACGTTCGACCGGACAAGTAATCGCGATCGTCAAACCGCCGGCCGGCAGGCATTGCAGTGGGCGAATTGGTATAAAATCTATCGCGGGGAGCGATCTTTTACCCGGCCCATATCCAGAGCGAACCATGCGTTGCCACGCTATTTGGATTGTGTTGTTGTCGTATGGCGCACAGGTTTTTGCCCAATCCAAAGGGAACCTGGAACGACCCCAGCCCCCCACAGCACCTCCGGCCGGCAAAAACGCTCGCAGCTTCGACTGGGCTGCCTGGCTGGGGCCGGATGGGACGGGCATCTCTCGCGAGACCGGACTCATCAAGCAGTTCCCCGCCGATGGGCCGCGGATTGTCTGGCGGGCTCCGCTCGGCACCGGCTACTCGGGAATCTCCGTCGCCGCGGGCCGGGTTTTCACTCTGTACGGCCGAGCGGGCCGCGAATACGCCGCCTGTTTCGCCGCCGCCGACGGCAAACCGCTGTGGAAGGTCGACCTGGACGTCGATTTCGCTCAAGGCCGCAGCCCCGGCCCGCGGTCCACGCCCACAGTCGACGGCGATGCGGTCTATGTCCTGGGAGCGTCCGGGCAGCTTGAGTGCCTGGCGGCCGCCACCGGCAAGCCGCTGTGGAAGATGAACGTGGTCGAAGCACT
>JALHPA010000546.1 GCA_022842745.1 Pirellulales bacterium | reverse complement strand
CTGCTCCCTCGCAGCAGCAGCCATCGATCGAATGGGCTGAGGGCAACGAGGGCGGCGCTCGGTGCTTTCGGTCACAGGTCTTGACTGCTCGCCTGCAAATCCTTCACCTTCGCTTCCATTTCGGCGATACGCGCCTGGAGCTGCTCAATCACCGGACCGACCTGCCGCTGCGAAAATCGTTTGTGGATGTGCTGCGGGCAGTTCACGTCCCAGGCCTCGATCTCAAACACGATCGCCCGCTCGACCTTCCCCGGATACGACCGATCGCGCAACCGGTCGAGCAAGGCTGGATCGCCTTCCACGACCCGGGCATTCCCCCACAACTTGATCCGCCGGCTGCGGGCATAGTCCATCAGAAAAATGAACGCCTTCGGGTTTTCCGACAGATTGCCAAGCGTGATGTACTGCCGATTGCCGCCAAAGTCGGCGAACTCCAGCGTTTTCTCGTCGACCCGCTTGAGGAAACCGGGAACACCGCCCCGGTACTGGATGTAGGGCTGCCCCTCGGCGTTCGCCGTTCCCAGATAAAACATGTCCAGGTCGGCCAGAAACGCTTCCAGTTCCGGGGTTACGGTCGTCTGCCAACTCCCCCCCGTCTCCATACGGGCGTAGCTGGATCGAGAGCCTTTGATCGCCTGAATATCCTTCACCGCCGGTGTGAAGGCGATGTCGCTGGAAAATTGACGCATGGAAAGGCTCTTCGACAAAGTTTAGGTTTGAATTGGTACCCGCTTGCCGCTTGGCCGGGCCGTGCCGCTTTCATCGGACGCCAGGAATCCCTGCGTCGTCCGCCGGTCGCGGACCGGGAGCGGACCAGTGGAACTTGCGTTCGTCAGGCTGGATCAAAACATCGTTGATGCTCGCCTCCCGCCGCCGCATCAGCCCCTCCTCGTCAAACTCCCAAAGCTCGTTCCCATAGGCTCGAAACCACTGACCGTCGACATCGTGGTACTCGTACTGGAATCGGACGGCGATTCGGTTGTCGCTAAAGCTCCACAAGGACTTGGTCAGCCGGTAATCGAGTTCCCGTTCCCACTTGCCGGTCAAAAAGTTTCGAATCTGATCCCGGCCTCTCAGGAACCGATCCCGGTTGCGCCACTCGGAATCCTCCGAGTAGGCGTTAGCCACTCTCTGCGGGTCGCGGCTGTTCCACGCATCCTCCGCGGCTCGCACCTTGGCCGTGGCGGTTGCCAACGTAAACGGCGGTCGAAGAGCGGTCATGGCGGTTCCCTTTCTATCGGTTGGGTTCGAGGAAAAACCGGGCGCTAGGAACATTCCAAGCGCCCGGTCGGATGTCGGTCGGCTTAGTGGACGGAGCAAGCTCCGCTGGCGCAGCTCTCGTTTGCTTCCGCTGCGACCGGTTCGGCCCGCGGAATATCGAGCTGGGTGTCGGCCACGTTATTGAGAAAGTTCGTGAAGCAACCCAACACCACGCTGGCCACGATTTCGACAATTTCCGCGTCGCCAAACCCAGCCTCCCGCACGGCGGCCAGTTGCCGATTGCTGACCTTGCCTCGGCTTTCCAACACGTCGTTGGCGAATGCCAGCGCCCCCTTCGTGCGACGATCTTCGGAGTTGCCGGTCCGACCGGCCAGAATGTCGTCGGCCGAGAGCCCCGCCGAAGGCGCCACGGCGCTCAGAATCGACGTGCAGTAATTGCAAGAGTTCGTTTCGCTGGTCCTGAGCTTCACCTGGTTGTGCAGCTTCGCGCCGATCTTCACCGCACCCATCGCCGAGCTATAGGCCAGGAAGCTGTCGAGAACGGCCGGCGAGTTCGCCATCACCCTGACGGTGTTGGGCACCATGCCGAAGGCTTGCTGCACCGTGTCGAGCAGCTCCTTCGTGCGCCCTTGAGCGACTTGCGGGTTGATGGAATGGAGACGTTGCATCGTTTTTCTCCTATAAACTTTGAAAACCCTTCGGGAACCGAGCCAGGCAAGACGCCTGACTCTTCATCTGGCACATATGCAGGCCGGTCTGTCTATTTCCGGCCAAAAGAATCCGGCTTCCCCTCTACTTGCTCGCTTGCTTGCCGAGGAAATCGCCGATCAACGTTGCAATGACCGCTCCGTCTTCTTCGAGAGCGAAATGGCCCGTATCGAGCAGGTGAAACTCCAATCGCTTCAGGTCACGCTTGTAGGGAATCGCCCCAGCAGCCGGAAAAATGGGGTCGTTCTTGCCCCACACGATCAGCGTCGGGGGCTGGTGCTTCCGAAGGTATGCCTGCCATTGCGGATACAGCGGCGGGTTGCTGCCGTAGCTGAAGAACAAAGCCAGTTGAATCTCCTGATTGCCCGGTCGATCCAACAGCGGTTGCACATGCCCCCAGGTGTCCGGGCTAATCGTTGCCAAATTGCGAACGCCGGTGGTGTACTGCCACTTGGTTGCGTCGAAGGTCAGCAGCGAACGCAGTCCGTCACCCTTTTCCTTGCTCCGGTCTTTCCAGTACGCCTTGATCGGTTTCCAAAAGTCGTTGTCGATCCCCTCGTCGTAGGCGTTGCCGTTCTGCACGATCAACGCTTCAACCCGTTCCGGGTGCTTCACTGCCAGACGGAACCCCACCGGAGCGCCGTAATCCATCAGGTAGATCGAGTATTTCTTCAGTCCCACCTTTTCGGTGAATTTCTCGATCACGTTCGCCAGGTTGTCGAACGTGTAGTCGAATTCCTTGACGGTCGGCGCCGAACTGGCGCCAAACCCCGGATAGTCCGGGGCCACGACGTGGTACTTCTCCGCCAACGCCGGGATCAGGTTGCGGAACATGTGGGAAGAAGTCGGAAAGCCATGCAGCAGCAGAATGGTGGGGGCGTCCTTGGGCCCGGCCTCCCGATAGAAAATGTCGAGACCGTCGACCTTGATCGTGCGGTGCAAGACTTGTGCCGTCGGAGTGTCTGGTTCGGCGGATCTGGCGGACGAGCCAAGTGAAACGAGTGCGGTCAGAGCCAGTCCGATGGCGGCGTTCTTCAGTGCGGTCATGGTACATTCTCCAGAGCAAAGAGGAGGATCAACGGTCTTGTTGGGAAGTCGTCATTACTTGAACTCGGCCACGCGAACTATCGTGTCGGATCGCAGCCAGGGATCGACGCGCACGCTTCGTGGTGATCGACGATCGGTTCTACCTTGGGGAAGTCGATGACTGTCTCGGCCACGTGGTTGAAGTAGTTTGTGAAAACGTTCAGCGCCACGTTGGCGACGACTTCGGCAATTCCGCCGTCATCCAATCCCGCGGCGCGGACTTCCGCGACATCGGCGTCGCTCACAAGCCCGCGTTCGTCGACCACCTTGCGGGCGAAGCGAATCACCGCGTCGCTCTTGGGGTCGATCGCGGTCCCGCGACGGCTGTCGAGAATCTGATCGGGAGTCAACCCAACCATCTTGCCGATTGCCGAATGCGCGGCGAGACAGTATTCACACTGGTTCGCTTGTCCAACTGCCAGCGCGATCTGTTCGCGGTTTTTTGCCGTCAGGCTCCCTTTGCCGAG
>JALHPA010000545.1 GCA_022842745.1 Pirellulales bacterium | reverse complement strand
AGTTCACCGCCCCGCCAAATCCCGTCACCGCGACGGCGCCAGCCGGATCTCCGATCAGCTTGAACGACGAGTTGAAAGCCCCCTGCGACCCCGCCGCGGCGAATAACTCCAAGCTTGCCCCGCCACCCCGCTCAAAGTACACCAGCCGCATGTCGTACACGCCGGGCGTATTGATCTTGAACGTCGAGAGCGTGTTGCTCGGCCCGCGCTGGTTGGGGAACGACATGAAGAATGCGTCGACCCCGTTGCTCAATTGCAGCGAAAAACCGTCGTCGCTATTCACGCCAAACGTGTACAGCCCATCCACCGGAATGACCACCGTCCCCGTCGCTTCGATCACGAAATCATCCACGTTCGTCGAAACGGACTGGGTGGGAAACGGCCGATCGCCGCCGAAATTGCCCGTACCACCCACGTTGACGTAGTTAATCGTGCTCGCAATCACTGCCGTGGTTGCCGATTGCTTGCTGGGATCGGCGATCACCGCCTCCGCCGTATTCAAGCTGGTCACCGCGACGTTCGCCTTGAAATACTTGACCGCCAGCCCTTCCGGATTGGAATTGAAGCCAATGCCCGTGCGGATCGGCGTGCTGTTGACTGCGAAGGGCACGGTGAAGCTGGCGTTCTGCCCCCCCTTCGTCGGCGTGGCCACCCAATTCCAGTTCGCCCCGTTATTGGTGTCCGCCGACCCTTGCCGCTGCAGCGAGTTCGTGGCCGAGACCCCCGTATTGTTCCGAGAGAGCCCGCTCCACGCTGCCGCAATCGTCGCGTTCGTGATGCTATATCCGTTGACGATCGTGTTCAACGATCCCAGTTCCGGCGCGCTCCAACCCCAGTTAACGAAATCCACAACCTTGCCAGTATTGTCCAACAACATCACCCAACCTTCGATCGGGGCGCTGCTGTTCCAGCCAATATCGGCGCCGAAATAGTTCGCGGCATCCGCCGCGTTATCCGTTCGGTACCAGACTTGCCCCGGCGCAAGCGACGAGCCGACTAGCGGAAACACCGCCTTGACGTCATTGATGTTCGACGGATTGTCGTTGATCGCCACGAACCAGCCGCTCGTGTTCAGCGTCTGCCCAGAAACGTTCTGGATCTCGAAAAAGTCCTCGTTCCCGACCGCAACCTCGCTGATCACCGCGCTCGCCGTTGGCGTGTCAAAACTCGTCTGCCAACTACCGACGTCGAAGTTGGTTCCCGTCCAACTCGTTCCCAAGCCTGCGTCGCTCGCCGCCGGCACTTTCAACCGCAGGCCGGAATTCGCTCCGATCAGCCGCGTCGCCTCCTGCGTCAACCCGTAGGATATGTTCGATTCCTGCGGCGGGTAGGGATTGAATTCCTGCGCCACCGTCTGATCCGGCTTAATCAGCGCCAGGCGCTCCCCTTGCGCCGACAACAGAAAATTGGTGTGCAACTGCTGCCCCGCCACGCGGCGATCCTTGCCCGAAGCGAACACCACCATGAACGCGCCCGCGTTCAACGTCACGTTGGGAAACACCCACTGGGCGGTGTCATCGGCCAGGCGATAGCCGTTCAAGCTCCCGGACATGTTCCCTGTGTTTTGGATTTCTATCCAGTCGCTGGTGTCGCCATCCTGGTCCAACAGGCCGTTGGTGTTCGAGGCCATAAACTCGTTGATCACGAAATTGGCCGCCATCACCATCCGCGGCTCGA
Source organism: Pirellulales bacterium (assembly GCA_022842745.1). Lineage (GTDB taxonomy): Bacteria > Planctomycetota > Planctomycetia > Pirellulales > JALHPA01 > JALHPA01. The sequence continues at coordinate 1,815 of JALHPA010000545.1, read as the reverse complement.
GCGCTTCCCACCCCCGCTCCCGTTGTCGTGCCCGCTGTCGGGCCGCTCGCGCGCTCCGTCCCCTTGAAGTCCGGCGGCCGGCGGTCGGCTCGCTCGCTGGATCGCTCTTCCAACAAACGGAAATAACGCGCGCGAGCCAGCCGCATCGCGCGCGGCGACTCGGTGAATTTCGATTCATGGGGTCGTCTCAAAGACTAAGGAAGTTCCGTTTCGGCCATTCGCGACGCAAAGGCACGGGCCGCTCTCCAAGCCCGCAGGCAGGGGCCATTCGCGCGATACCGCTCGGGCGCATTGCGAAATCCGTGGCATTCGCCCAACCCTCGAAGATAGCCGGCGCTCCCACCGAATGCCAGCGGATTGTGAGGATTGGATGAGCGCATCGTTTGCAAAGTTCCCACTCCACCAAAACAAAAACCCCCGCCGCTGGCGCCATCCGCGGCGCGAGCCGCCCGAGAAAAAATCGGCGACTCACTTGGAGCCTCCACCGAGTCTCCGCCGAGTCTCGCGGTCTCCTTCGCGGGACCGCAACATTTTTTTCGACGGAAGCGCCCAAGCCTTGACACCTCAGGCAAGTTGTCTTAGAATCCCCTCAGTCAACTTGACTGATATGCCTTTTCCAAGCTTATGGACCCTGCATCGTACAACGTCACCGACGCCGAGTTAGCGATTCTCGAAGTGTTGTGGCAAAATCCCGGCCGCACGATCGGAGAGATTTCCGCTGCCATCTATCCCGCAAGAACCACCGCTCGATATGCCACCGTGCAGAAATTGCTTGAACGGCTGGAAGCCAAGGGCTGCGTGGAACGGGATCGTAGCGCATTTGCCCACCTGTTCCGCGCGAGGGTCGATCGCGAGCAATTAATCGGACGCAGGCTGCAAGAAGTGGCGGAAAAACTTTGCGACGGCTCGCTTACGCCGCTCCTATTGCACTTGGTTGAATCGACCCCCCTTTCCGCGGCCGATCGCGCACGACTGCACCAATTGATCGATTCCGCCGAGCGCCGACCGAACCGGCCCAAACCTTCCTGAGCGACTGACATCGCCTCCCCAGCCCCCCCCGCGCCGGGACGCGAAAACACGGGAATCCAACGCCGAACGCGCTGCATGTCCACCCTGCTCGAAATCCTGCTGTCCAACGCGCTGGCTGCGATCCCCTTGGCGGTCCTGGCGCTTGGTGTCGAGCGTTGCTGCCGCCGCCCCCTCGTCGTTCACGCGGTATGGATGCTGGTGCTGTTGAAGCTGGTAACGCCTCCCGTTGTCCAGGTTCCTGTAGGATTTTGGACCCACCCCATATCGGAACTCACAGCCCCCCGCACCGCCCCACCGACCACTGGACCGCAGCAATCCATCCCGGTTATCCCACCCGGTACCGCCGCAAAACTTGCGGTCCCAGTCGCCGCCGCCCCCTCCGCGCCGCTGCCAGCCGACATTGTTCCGATCGCGCCGCCGGAATTCGCGCCGCCGAATCAAAAATCGCTGGGCGACTCTCGGCTGCCCTCCGCCACAGACAAAAATCCTATCGACGCGCGGCCCCGCGGCAATCCGGTCGACCTCCGCGGGCACATGTCCAAGCACCATACCGCAAAAGCGTCCTCCGACGTCTTTCCTGGACCGCATCTCGATTTACACGCCTCAAACGCCCTAACTTCGGCAAGCGCCGTCGACGCGTCGGCACTCGGTCCAAAGGGGTCTGCCGTTTGGGGCGCCTCTGCCTGGCCCATAGCGGCGTTTGCGCTCTGGTTGACTGGAGCAATTCTCTGCCTAGGCGTTGCCATGGCCCGGGCATGGCGATTCAGTTCGCTTCTCGCCCGCGCC
>JALHPA010000544.1 GCA_022842745.1 Pirellulales bacterium | reverse complement strand
AATCCCAGCAAACCGATCAAGCGCGCCGACAAGCCGATCGGCGAATGGAACACGTTTCGCATCAAGATGGTCGGCGAAAAGGTGACGATCCACTTGAACGGAGAACTGGTCGTCGACAACGTGACGCTGGAGAACTACTGGGAGCGCGACAAACCGATCTACCCCCGTGGTCAGATTGAGCTGCAAAACCACGGTAACACGTTGTACTTCAAGAACGTGTATCTGAAAGAACTAGGGCCGAAGTAGCGGCACGATCCCAGTGCCATCGGAGGGTGAGGGCGGACTGCGGAGAGATGGAGGCAACGAACCGTCCGCCGATCGGAAGGCGGAGACACCGGAATTTGCAAACGGGTGATTTGACTTCAACCAACGGCTACGCCGTCAGGCCGCCGTCGATCGTCAGACAAATGCCGGTGATGAATCCGCTGGAGGGGGCTGCTAAAAAGAGTACCGCGTCGGCCACTTCGTCCGCGGCGCCCAATCGCTTCGCCGGAACGCGCTTTTTCACTTCCTCGGCGAGCGCTGGCCCTAGCGCCGCGGTCATCTCGCTTTCGATGAATCCCGGGGCTACGCAATTGACCGTGATCTTGCGGCTGGCCAGCTCGCGGGAAACGGTCTTGGTGAATCCGATCATGCCTGCTTTGGAGGCGGAGTAGTTTGCCTGTCCCGGGTTGCCCATGAAACCCGAGACGCTGGTAATGTTCACGATTCGCCCATACCGCGCCGACATCATCGGCCGCGTTACCGCGCGCGTGAACAAAAATGCGCCGCGCAGGTTCGTATCGAGAACATCGTCCCACTGCTCGTCGGACATGCGCGGGAGCAACGTATCCTTGGTGATCCCGGCATTGTTCACCAAAATGTCGATTCTGCCCCACTGTTCGGCAAGCTGCTCGACCAGGCTCGAAACCGCCTCGCCGCTCTTCACGTCGCAGGAGAAAGCCTCAGCGCTTCCGCCGGCGGCTTTTATCGCGGAGACGGTCTCTTCCAGCCTGGCCGCGTCCCTTCCCACGCATGCGACCCTCGCCCCCGCTTGTCCCAAGGTGCACGCTATGGCGCGTCCCAGCCCTCGCGACGCTCCCGTAACCAACGCTACCTGGCCAGCAAGATCCACTCGCAATCGGGAAGCAGGTTCGCTCATAAACCGCCGTTTCAGAATAGGACTTATCGAATCTTAGGAATTTGGTGCGGGATGCTTTCGCCGAGCGCCTCAGGCATCAACGCATGAGGAATCCGACGTCTAATCCAACACGCCGTGGCAGGCAGCGGCACGGTCAATCCGTTTCATCAGCCCGCGCAGTACCCGCCCCGGTCCGACCTCGTAAAAGCAATCGAATCCCTGCTTAAGCAGCGATCGCATGGAAGCCTCCCACATGACGGGGCTAACCACCTGCCGCACCAGCATCGCCCGGATCTCGTCCGGATCGCTATGCGCTAGCCCATCCACATTGGAAATGACCGGAATCCGCGGCGAACGTATATCAACATGAGCAAGGGCGCCGGCCAGTCGATCCACGGCCGGCTGCATAATCGGCGTATGAAACGCCCCTGCCACCGCCAGCGGAACCGCTTTCATGGCTCCCATCGACGGCGCCATTTCCGCTGCTCGACGGCAGGCTTCCTTGGTCCCGGAGACGGCAATGTTGCCTGGGCAGAGCAGGTTTGCCACCTGCAACAACTCCCCACCGGCAGCCTCGCGGCACAGGGCTTCCACTTGCGATTGCTCCAGCCCCAAAATACCGACCATGCCGCTTGGCGAGGCGTCGGAGGCCGCCTGCATTGCGCGTCCTCGTTCTTGGACCAGCCGTAAGCCTGACTCGAAATCGAGCGACCCGGCAAACACCAGGGCCGAGTATTCCCCCAGGCTCAATCCGGCGGCAGCGGCGCACGAATTTACGACCTCTGGCGAAGTCGCCCGCAATTGGGCCAGAGCCGCCAGACTGGCCACGAACAGGGCCGGTTGGCTATGGACGGTGCTATCGAGTGCTTCCGCCGGACCGCCGAAACAGATCGCAGCCAGGTCGTAGCCCAAAATCTGGTTCGCCCGATCAAACAGGTCCTTCGCCGCCGGCAGACTCTCGACGAGCTGCTGCGCCATTCCCACGCGCTGAGCCCCTTGGCCGGGAAATAGAAACGCGATCTTCGGCAAGGCATGGCTCCGCGGCGCGCAGGTCGCTGGATCGGTAAACCAGCGTCAAACTAGAAACGCAACGTGTTCCCGGCTCTAAGCTTCTGGGGACCAAAGATCACTCTTCGGTCTCGACGATCGTGCGACCCATATAAAAGCCGCATTTTGGGCAGATCACGTGCGTCGGGACCGCCGTGCTGCATTGGGGGCAGTACGAAAGCTGCTTCGGCCGCTTGGCATCGTGTGCGCGACGGCTGCCCGTGCGGGCATTGGACTGTCTTCTCTTGGGAACTGCCATAAATGGTAAGACCAACGAACAAAAAGGAATGGCCGCCGCAATAGGGCGCGACAATGGATCCGTCGCCACCCCCGCGCGGCCTGAAATATGCGGTCAAGCGGCGAATGTTTGAGGGTAAGAGGCTAGGCTCTGGATGTCAACCCGTTACAGTTTCCCAATTAGCCAATCCTTAGCCAATCCCGCACCAAATCCGACAAAAACGGTGCCGCGGCCGCGCTCGCAAGGCCGCGCGGTTCCTGGACTCCTTAAACCCCAAGGTCAAATCTGGTTGACATGGCGGCACGGGGCCTGCATGCTAACGGGTCTGCCAGCCTTGTCCCTCCTTTGGGTAGATATCCACCGCGGAGATTGGGTATGTCGCGCCCCGACCAATCCCTTCCTGTCGATTTCAGCCGAGTTGCCAGGCTCCACCGCCGCGCTTTTTTGCAGGTCGGACTTTTGGGGACCGGCCTGTCCTTGGCCGATGTCTTGCAGTCGAAAGCCCGCGCAGCACCGGGCAGCCGCACGGACCAGAATTCCGTCATTATTCTTTGGATGCGCGGAGGCCCCAGCCAACACGACATGTGGGACCCCAAGCCGGCCGCGCCGGTCGAAATTCGCGGCGACTTCGCGCCCATTCCCACCTCGGTCCCAGGCATTCAGGTTTGCGAATTGCTCCCTCGGTCCGCCCGGATCATGCACAAATGGTCGATCGTGCGTAGCTTGCACCATCGACCCGAGGATGGCAACGTCGGCCACTCTGACGGCGACCAGATTTGTTTTACGGGCTATCGGGCCGGATCGAACCCGGAAGTCAACGTCATGCCGAGTTGCGGCTCGATTGTGGCCCGTCAGAAGCAGGGCCAAAATCCCGCGCTTCCCGCCTATGTAATGATCCCGCAAATGGTGCCGGGAACAGGCGCCGCTTGGCTCGGAGGCGCCTACAACCCCTTCGAGACCCGACTCGACCCGGCCAACCCTGGCCCCTTTGAATTGCCTGGCTTTCGATTGACCGAGGGAGTCTCCGCAGATCGCCTGGCCCAGCGTCGGACATTGTTGGGCGCCCTGGATCAATCGACTAGATCGGAAGAGC
>JALHPA010000543.1 GCA_022842745.1 Pirellulales bacterium | reverse complement strand
GGCCCACCAACCCACCGCAGCTTATCCCGCAAAACCCAAATCCTCCTATTGACGTTTTTCACCACCTCAAGATCACTGCAAAAGCTGGGATGCACCCACTCCAAAACTCGCCCATGTTAAAGCGTTTGCATATGGCAGCCAATGAGTTACGATAACCGCGCTCCAATTAGCGGCACGCTGGATGGTTGCATTCATGACAACAATCGCGCTCACCGCCATCTTCGTGTTGCTCTTCACCGGGTCGCTGCTGCTGTCGGCAGCCTTGTTGCGAATCGGCCTGATTCTGGTTCGTGCTGAAAACATACGCTGGCCAGCAGACCTAACAATTGTGCTCATTGCGGCTGTGATTAACGCAATCTTGGCTTTTGCGACCGTCGCAGTCTCATCGTTTGGCTCCTCGGTGGAACTTGTGGCAGCGGTGATTCAACTGATATGCGCCGTCGCTGTCCCTTGCGTATTGATCCGCAAGCTGTATCGAGTGACGTTCCCGCGGGCCTTCTGCTCTTGGCTACCCACTCTTCTATGCCCGATCTTATTCATCCCGTTCAGTGTTTACATTCTTGGCCCCTACGTCATGGAATCATTCAGTGCGCCGACGAGCTCCATGGCCCCAACGCTGGTCGGACCTCATGTCCGAGCAAAATGCCCAGTTTGCGGCGCGCGAGCCTTCATGGCGCCGCCGGATCGGAGGATGGGTACTTCCATCTATCCAAGGTACGCTATTTGTGAGACGCATTTTCACACGTCAATACCACAGTCGAACGATGCCGTCGTCCAACCTGCGGATCGCTTCATGACGTTGAAGCTTTTGCGACCAAAACGATGGGATGTCATCACCTTTCGACTGCCGTTTGCACCGGAGCAGATCTACGTAAAGCGCCTGGTTGGCTTGCCCGGTGAAAAGATCGTGATCAAAGATGGCGGCGTCTGGGCTAATGACGAGAGGCTGGAGCCACCAGCCGAGTTGAAGGGTCTGCAGTACTTGTCAGAAATTGAAGAAGTGGATTTCACATTGTCGGGAACAGAAAGGCGGCCGGCGTATTTGCTTGGCGACGAGTATTTCGTACTGGGCGATTTTTCCCAGCACTCCGCCGACGCCCGGTTCTGGACCGCCGGCGCACCTGGACACCATTCATACGCGGTTCCCGAGGACCATTTGCTGGGCGTGGTTACCCACATTTACTGGCCACCGTCGCGCTGGCGAATTCTCAAGTGACATTTGGCTCCCGCTTGATATTCGCGACGTTTTTGCCTGGTTTTCTCGGCTATGAGTGGGAAATTCCGGCGTTATTCCGGCAAGCTGGCACCGACCGCTCGGCTCAGCTCATCTTGTTCCCTGGCGGCCCATTTGTTAACGTATCCGCCCGCGATGGATGGCCGCCGCCGCGGCCCCGGAATTGACGACCCGGGGATGGCGGTCCCTGGAACCAACCGATTCGCCCACCAAGGAAGGAGGCGGACGTGAAATCCGATACCCGGGAGTTGCTACGGGTCCACATTCGCTGGATGATCCGGCGCGATATGCAAGAAGTTCTCGACATCGAGAGCGAGAGCTTCGAATTCCCCTGGTCGGAGGGCGACTTCATCAACTGCCTCCGCCAGCGCAACTGCATCGGCATGGTGGCCGACTACGCCGACCGCGTCGTGGGATTCATGATTTACGAGCTGCACAAGACGCGGCTCCACGTACTCAATTTCGCTGTCGCCCATGACGTCCGCCGCCAGGGCGTGGGGACGCAGATGCTGGCGAAACTGCGCGGCAAGCTTTCGGATCAGCGCCGCAACCGCATTCTGCTCGAAGTCCGCGAAACGAACTTGTCCGCGCAACTCTTTTTCCGCGAGGCCGATTTCAAGGCGGTCTCGGTGCTCCGCGGCTACTACGCCGATTCCCCCGAAGACGCCTACCTGATGCAATACCGCCATCGCGTCCTGCCGGAGGGACTGTCGGCGGACCCCAACATCCTTCGCCGAGCGGGTTAAGGTGAAATGCTCGGATGGCGGCGGCGGACGGCCGCGCGGCTCGATGGGCGTTCTCCTGAGCCGATGACCGCGGTTACGACTACCTCAACGTGGCTTGCGCCTGGCGTTTTTCTGGTGCGATGCGGACTGGGCAGCTTCCCCGCGGATCTTCATTGGCGTATCCGCGGTAGTCCCTGGAACCGAAGGCGACCGGCGCCGCTTCCATGACCGATCCAAAATCGCCGATTGCCCGCTTTGCCGTCGAGGCGAAGGCAAAGTTCATTCTCTTGGTCACCTTAAGGTCGGCGATTCGGATGAGTTCCTGAGATGCTGTCCTCACGCCATTTTGAATACTTGCCAAGTCGGGTGCGTATGTCTTGATACACCGGCAACTGGAATATGCCGTTATTTGAGTTGGCGGGTTCAGGGGTTTGTGGATGGTGGACTGGGTCGGCGCTCGGGTCGGTCGCCTGAATCGGAACCGGAGTCCGGGCTCACTCAAAAGTCAACCCCACGCGCAAGATGCCCGCACATTAAGTCCCACGGGTGAAGCCGAACCACTCGATGTGCTTGCGCGGGCAATAACCTAGCCCGTGCTCGGCGCAATACGGCGCCAGCCAAGCCGCCCGCTGGGCCAGCTCCTCGACCGTCGTCCCCTGCGGCATTAAGAGTACGCGGTCGCGGTCGACTTCCGGGAGTTCGCCCAAATACGCGTCGACGTCCGCCAGGTCCGCGGGCGTGTCGATCACGAACTTCAGTTGGTAGGGATGCCGGCCGAGGAGTCGCCGCACCACGTCCGGTACGTGCCGCTCGCGCTCGTGGCGGACATGCCAGCGCGGATCGCGCGCCGCGCTTGGCGTCGAGTTCGCCCGCTTGGGGCTGATCGACATGAGATCGCACGCGACGGTGAGATCCAGCGTACCGGCGGTCTCGATGGTGATGTGCCGGCCCTGAGCCCGTAGCGCGGCGGTCAAGGGGGCGAGTTCACTGTGCAGCATCGGTTCGCCGCCGGTCACCACGACGTGTTCGACGCCGTTCCACTCCGCGATTCGCTCCAGAATCTCCGCGACGCTCAGGTCGTCTCCCTCGGGCGCCCAGGAGGTATACGGCGTGTCGCAGAACCAGCAGCGCAGATTGCAGCCGCTAGTGCGAATGAACACGCTCTCGCGGCCGGTCAACAAGCCCTCGCCTTGGATCGACGGATATATCTCGGCGATGCGCATGATGGTCCGGCGGCGCGCGGCGTCAGCGAGCGGACGCCGCGGCCGTGTCGATCAATTCCCATTGGCCGTGATCTTGGCTCGCGCGCCAGAGATCCCCCAATTCACCATGCAGCAACTCGGCGCGAAACATGCTCGCCAACGGCTCTGGCGCGACGATGGCCACCACGTCCTCCTTGTGTTTGCGGGAAATCTTCAACAGCGCCGCTCCCACCCGCTCGCGCGCCTCGCCGATGGTCTCGCCATTCGGCGGGCGAACGCACTCAGGCTGCTCCTGCCATTGACGATAAACGGTCGGCTGGCGGTGTTTTACTTCGTCG
>JALHPA010000542.1 GCA_022842745.1 Pirellulales bacterium | reverse complement strand
AGGTGGTGAGTCGGACCGGTTGGGGGGCGGAATCGGCAGTCGCGTGGCCCCGCCAGCGGAGCGTGTTGCCGTTGAGCGAGGTCTCGGTTGGCTGCGGTAGCAGGCGCGGCTCGTCGGCGGCCGGTTCGAGGCGCGCCGGGGTGGGGGAGGCGTCGACCGCCGTGGGATGCAAAGAGGAGGGCGCTCTAGAGCTGGAGGGGCCAAATGGGTTATTGTCCAGTTCCGGACCGGGGGCGGGGCTGGGATCGGCGGGCGAATTTTCGCGATCCGGTTCCGAAGGGGTCGCGGGCGGGGCAGCCGGTGGGGTTGCGGAAGGCTCGGTGGGACTGGCGGATTCTGTGGGCGCGGACGACGTGGGTGAAGGCGTAGGCTCGGCTTCGGACGGATGGGCTTCGGACGGATGGGCTTCGGACGGATGGGCTTCGGACGGGGGTTGGGGTTCGGACAGTTCTTCCGTGGGTGCATTTACACTCCACTCGACCGGCCAATCCCGCCAGCGCGTGGGGCGATAGCCATAGGCGTAGGACTCGTCGAGTCGATCGGCGTAGTCGATTCTGGACGCGAAATGCTCGGTGATCGGGGGACGAGCGCCGCCATGATCCAGTTGCGCGCAGCCAGCAACTCCAGTCGCTGCAAGGAGCGCTAGCAAGCAAAAGTGAAAACGGGATGGGAGTTGGGCTGGAGACATGCTCGAATCGACTGCCGCTCGCGAACCGAGGACTGCTGGCTTAGAACCCGGGATTCTGGTTATTAAGATTGCCGCGTTGATTGAAAAACTTGAGGGTCGATACGGTATTCGTGCCAAGCAATGTGAAACCAAACGCCCGCTCAACCGGCGCGATTAGCTTCGCCAGGACGTTGTCGAAGGCGACCAACTTGTCTTCGGCGACGTAAATCCGATCGCCGGGGAGGACCTGGTAGTTGGTCTCGATCGAGCCGCGTTGCGTAACGGCCAGCCAATCGACCGGCAGGATCTGATCCTGGCCATCGGCATTGCAACCGGGCCGGGCGATCCAGATGCGTTTCGAGGAGACGGTGGTCAGGCCGTTGATTTGGGTGATGGCGTCCAACACCGTGTCGTTGCCCGTGATGGGGAACCGCGATACGCCGTCCCCCAGGCCGGCGCCTTGGGTGATCACGTAGTAGTACTTGCTGTTGTACGCGAAGACATCCAGGGAAATTTCTGGGTTCTCCAGGAACTTCGATAAGTGTTGTTCGATGGCGGCGCGGGCTTCGTCGAGGGTCATGCCGACGACTTTCACGCTGCCGTAGCTGCCGAGGATGACTTTGCCGTCGGGCGTGACGAGATGCTCGCCGGCAATTTGCTGTTTGGCGCCGATTTCCGCCAGGGCGACGGTAACTTTCGGCTCGCGAAGGATGGTTTGCAGGTGCTTTTCGATGGCGGCGGTGGCTTCGTCCACCGTCATGCCCCCCACCTTGACGATTCCGTAGCTCGGCCCCAGGTTGATGAACCCGCCCGGTTCGACCGGGCGCGGGCCACTGATGGGGGCGTCGGGGAGAGTGTTGTTGACTTCGATCGTCAACAGATCGAGCGTTCGCAGATGGTAGGGGGGCCGTGGGACGACATTCAGCGCTTCAATGCGGAGCAGGTCGGGAGGCTCGACCCGGTAATCCGGCAGAATGACTTTGCATTGTTCCCGCGGCACGCTGTCGGGAACGACGATCTGGTTGGCGCCATTGGGATACCGGAGATGCGAATCGAATCGCTGGCAGCCCCCTAGCGAGCCAAGCGCGAATAGCAGCAGCGCACCGCAAACGAGAGCGCTGCGCGATTGAGCATCCCGCACGCCGAGCGTGGGGAAGCTTCGCGCTGCTAGCAGTGATCGAGCGGCTCGAGGCATGCGACTGATTCGGATCCAGGTGCGATCCCTCTGCGAAGCGCGCATTGGGGCGCGGAGGGAGGGGTTTGCCTACCTATGATCGGAATAGTCGCTGCAATCCTTGAGGTCGATTCAAATTGCCGCCTTTGCGGGACCGGAAAACTCGCTGGCTAGCATGGGGCAAGCGAAGAGGGATCGCAAATAACGCGTCGAATCACTTCTTGCTGCTAGCAGGCTTGCCTGCCGGGAGCCGGGTCGGGTCTACGGCTACGTAACGAATTCGCTCGCGCCGCCAGGTGTAGGTAATGTGGACGAGCCCATCCGAGGTCTGAATGATCGCCGGATAGGAGTACTCCCCTGGCTCATTCTCGAGCGTCAGCACATCGTTCCAGTTTTTTCCATCCTTGGACGCTGCCAGGACGAGCGGAGTTCGGCCGGTGGTGGTGGGGTTGTAAACCAAGAGATGTCGGCCGTCCGCAAGGGTCACGCCGTCGATCCCCGAATCGGGATTGGGGAGCGGGCCGGCGACTGGAGGGGACCAAGACCGGCCTTGATCGGTAGAGCGGGTCTCGATGATCCGCTGTTCGCCGCTGCGGCAGAGCGCCGAGAGCGAGCCGTCTTTGAGACGGAGGATCGTCGGCTGGATGATTCCCGCATGCTCATTCTTGCGCGTTTTTTGGAGGGCGAGGAACGCGGGGGAGGATAAATCCGGGGTCCGAGTCCAGGTCGTGCCGAGGTCGCTCGTGCGCTCGAAGTGTACTTTCCAACCGTCGTGTTCGGTGCTGGAGGGGCAAAGCAGGTCGCCGTTGGCAAGCTGGATCGGTTTGTTTTTTATCGGGCCCAGAATACCCTCCGGCAAGCGGCGCGGACTCGACCAGGTCCGCCCTTGGTCGTCGGACGAAATAAGCATGCCCCACCACTCTTTTGGATCGGGTCCGACCTTGTAGAAGAGCAGCAAAGGCCCCTTCGCAGGCTGGAAGAGCACCGGATTCCAGCAGGGGTATCGCCGAGGTTTGCCTCCGGCGGTGGCGGCGGCGACGACTCCGGTCGCCACTTCGACCGGCGCCGACCACGACGCGGCAGCCTGGCGTTTGTCTTTCCAAGCGAACCAAATGCCAACGTCGTTGTGCTTTTCCTCGGTGCCGCCAAACCAAGCCGCGACCAGACGGTCCGCCGTTTCCGCGATTGTCGAGGCGTGGCACTCGGGGAACGGGGCGCGCTCGTAAATGAACTCCCGCGTAATCAAGCCTGGCTGCTGGTTAAGCGGTTTGTCGTTCGCGGACGCCAGGTCATTGGAATAACCGCAAAGGACTAACAGTAGAAGTACGATTCGGAGCAGCGAAGGGCGGGACGTAAGATTCATGGGGCGGATGGGGGGCCTTGGTGAATCGACTAGAAAGCGCACGCAATATCGAAGGGTGCAAGAAAGATAACCGCCGACCGACGCAAATGCCATGCGGCGGCCGCGAAAACGAGGGCGTGGAGGAGAGGCGCCCAAGGCCGGAAGCAGCGACGAGAAGCGAACAGAGGTTACCGCCAACCCGAAAAAAGCCGCAGGGCGTTGCTTTTCGCAACGCCCAGCGGCGGGTTTAGATCGGTTTTGGCTGGCAGGTGGCGTCTGGCGGGGTTGTCCGCCAGGCCGGCCTGTCAGGCGGTTAGTAC
>JALHPA010000541.1 GCA_022842745.1 Pirellulales bacterium | reverse complement strand
CCAGGAAACCCGCACGGTGATGGTTCCCGAACAGCGCACCCGATCCGTCCCATTCATCGTTCAAAAGCCGGTCTACGAGACGAAAGCCTTGCAATACACCGTCATGGTCCCCTACCAAGAGTCGCGGCAAGCGACTCGAACCGAATACCAGCCGGTGACCGTCAACGAAACGCGCCGCGTTATGGTCCCCGAGGTGCAGACACGGTCCATTCAAACCACCGTCATGCGCCCCGTCCACCGCGAGCGGCAGGTACAGGTGACGGTCCAGGTTCCGTTCCAGGAACAGCGTCAAGGGATGCGGCCCGTGTGCGAATGGTTCAATGAGACCCGCACTTGCACGGTCATGCGCGATCAAGGGAGTTGGCAGGAAGTCCCCTGTCAGGTCTCAACTGGTTGCGACGACGGCTGTGCGAAATACGTATCCTCCGGTTGCGCTGCGGCCGCCCCCGGATGCTCCCAACCGGGCACACCGGTACATACCACCAGCCGGCGAATCTGGGTCCCCCGCTTGGTGCCGCAAAACGTGCAATACACCGTGCGGGTCCCCCGCATGGTCAATAAACCCTATGTGTATACGGTGACCAATTACCGGCCCGAGACCCGCACTCGCACCATTCCCTATTGCGAGATGGTCCCCGAGACGCTGACCCGGCAGGTCAACGTCACCGTCTGCGTCCCCCGCGAGCAAACTGTCTCCGTGCAAAAACTCCAGCCCGTGGAACGCCTTTACACGTTTCAGGTCACCCTCTGCCGGCCCGAAACGCGAACCCGCCAGGTGCAAACCTGCCGCTTGGTTTCTGAGCAGCGGACGCGCGAAGTACAGTACACCGTCTGCGTCCCCCGTGAGCAAACGTTCGCCGTGCAGCGCATGAAACCGGTCGAGCGGACTCACTCCTACCTAGTCAACCTCTGCCGTCCGGAGCTCCGCACCCGCGAAGTGCAGGTCTGCCGTCTGGTGGCCGAGACGCAGCAGCGGCAGGTGCCCTACACCGTTTGCCGGACCGAGACTCGCACCAAAAACGTCGAAGTCACCGATTGGGAGCGCGTACCCGAGCAGCGCACCGAAACCTATCAGGTCATGGTGCCGTACCGCGAAAAACAATCCGTTCCCGTGCGGGTCTGCCGCCTGACTCCCAAGACCGTCCAGGTCCGGGTGCCCGCGCCCAGTCCCAATTGTGCCGCTCAGCCGAACTGTGCGACGACCGGGCCGAATTGCGTTCAATAAATCCAATTGCCGTCAACGTGCGCCGATCAAACCGCCCGGATAACCTCCGGGCGGTTGTCTTTGCGCAAAGCCGATCGGATCAATTGCCAGCCGATCGCTGCGCAACACCCGGCCGCGACATCCCCAGCGCCTCATAGATTCTCGCATCGCGCAAGCTATCCACCCGTAAAGCGCATCCGCTGAAATCATGCCTCTGGCTGTGTCCGCCAGGCACGGCGACGGCAAACGTCCCCGCGGCGATCGCCGCCCGGCAGCCGTTGTGGCTATCTTCCAGGACCATCACCTCCTCTGGCAAAAGTCCCAGCCGGCTCGCCGCCGTCAAGTAAATCTCCGGGTGGGGCTTCCCCTGGCGCACGTCTTCGGCCGTCAGAACAAACTCGAAGCGCGGCTCGAATTCAAACCGCGATAATACATTCCGCACAAACCGCCGACCGCTGCTGGTGGCGATCGCCTTCGGTATCCGCTCCGCTTCCAACGCCGACAGCAGCTCCTCCAACCCCGGCATGCACGCCAATTCGCGTTCCAAAATCGCCGCAAAAATCTCCTCCGTCTCCCGCGACAGCCCCTCCACCGTATCGTCCAGCTTGTGCCAGTCGATCATCATTTGCAGCGAAACCTGCGGCGGCCGGCCCATCATCCGGTCCAACAATTCCGCCTCAAACCGCTTCCCTCGCCGCTCCAGCAGCGTGCCCCCCACCTGCTGGTACAGTTCCTCCGTATTGAACATCAGGCCGTCCAGATCAAAAACGACGGCGCGCAGCGCATTTCGCATCCGGGAATTCTCGATTGGGTGCTAAAAACGGGGCGCAGCGCTGGCCAGCGATGGCGCAACCCTCTATCAGGCTGCACATTGTACCGCAATCCCCAGGCCGGCCGAATGGCCTCGAAGATCGACCCAATCGCCTGGTGTACACGCACTAGTGCGCGACCGATACCCCCCAGCTCACCCCCGGCCGCGGACGGCAGTGCCGGTAGTACGGCGGCGGACCCCAGTACGGGTCGTAATAGTGCTCGGCGACGATCACCGGCGGTGGCGCCAACTGCTCCACAATCACCGGCTGCTGCTGATACGACACCTGCCGCGCAGGCGGGCTTTGCATCGCCTGCACCACGCTCGGATGAACCCCCTGCTGGCTCAGCAGAATCAAATCGTTCGCCTGCAGCGGCCCCATCGAGCCATTGTTGCGAATGTGATTGGTGATCACCGTCGGATCGACTCCTGCCCGGGTCATTTGAATTACGTCGTTGACCGACACGGCCCCCGTTGGCGCCGGACGACCCAGCCTGGCTTCAATTTCGGCCCGGTTCCGCGCCTCGATGTCGTCCAGCGAGCCTCCTACCAATGCGCCCGACAGAGCCCCGACCCCTGCGCCGATGGCGGCGCCCGCCCCCGCGCTCCCCACCGCATCTCCCGCCAGCGCCCCCAGCCCGGCCCCCGCCAGCCCTCCGTAGAACGCCCCCTGATCGCTGCGGTAAGGAGACCGGCAGCCCACACAACTGACCAATAGCGCCAGCGCAACGAACCTGGGCCATCGATGCATAGGAATAACTCTCGCGGCTATAGCAAGACTCGGAGGGAGAACGCCTCGGGGCCGGACTTTTCCCAAGAACCTCCCCCGGCGTCAAGACCGCCGCGACCGCGACCGACGTTTTGCGGGTCACTTCATTCCCGCAACGCTGCTAGCGGGGTCTTCGGTCGCGCAAATCAAGCCATACTGTGACAGTACCAAAAGACGGCCCCCGGCAACTCGCGATCACCACCGCGAAGTCAGCTCCGCCACAATAATCTGGCCGATATTCAGCGATGCGGTCGCGGCCGGCGACGGCGCGTTGCAGACGTTAATCACCCGCCCCTCGCCAACGATAAGAAAATCGTCCACCAGCGCTCCCCCCCGCGACACCGCCTGCGCGCGCACACCCGCCGGCGCTGCATGTAGGTCCTCCGAGCGAATCTCGGGAATCAACCGCCGAAGCGCCGCCACAAACGCCCGCTTGCTGAAGCTCCGGCGCAGCTCCCCGAGGCCCGCCCGCCAGTGCCGCGCGGCCAATCGCAAAAAACCCGGATAGCTCAGCGTTTCCAACGAGTCGCGCAGGCTGAAATCCCACTTGCGATATCCCTCCCGGGCCAGCGCCAGCACGGCGTTCGGGCCACATTCCACCGTGCCATGCACGCTGCGCGTAAAGTGAACCCCCAGGAATGGAAAATTCGGATCTGGAACCGGATAAATCAAATTCCGGCACAGCCTGTGAGCGGACGGGCGCAGCTCATAGTATTCCCCGCGAAACGGC
>JALHPA010000540.1 GCA_022842745.1 Pirellulales bacterium | reverse complement strand
GACCTGGAAAATTGGCCCGCCTGCTACCCGGATCCTGCCTTTCCCTTACTCAAGGCAACCGGGTGGCTTGGGGAACGATCGGTCGGGCACGCAATTCCGTGCGAGTTTTGCGGCATCCCGCTTCCTTCGCTTCGAGATATTTCGATTGGCGACGTAGCTCAGTTGGTTAGAGCAGCGGCTTCATAAGCCGCGTGTCGGCGGTTCGAGTCCGCCCGTCGCTATTGGCTATTGAATGGTCCGCGGAATGATTGCGCAACGGTTGCGGTCGCTCGCGCCGCCGCAATTTTTCCTCCATTTCGGTGCGAACCTGGCGGTTTGCGGAGGGAGCGATCCAGCAGCCGACTGCACTCGTTGGGCGCTACCCCAGGCAGGGAAGTCGGTTGGCTGCCTGATTTGGCCGACCTGCCGTCCGTGCGGGAGCGGTCTTCTAAGACTCTGAAGTGTGCCAATCGCCGAATGCGGCGGCGTGAATGCTGGCATGTCTTTGCTGGGCCATGGGCAAATTGCCGGGGCCGATGCGGAGGACGTCTCCGCAATCCGCGGCTTGGGATCGGGTCGTGAACCGCCTTAAGTTCTGAAACGATAGCGGTTAACGCACCGAGCCACGGCGACGGAACCCAATTTGCACTCCGGCTGCTCGGCTTTTCGACCGATACAGGCAATCCGCATGGGTGCAGGACGTCCCGAAGCTCGGGACACCCCTTTGAGAAGATCACAGGGTCGTGACAACGATGCTTTACATGCCGACGTTAACTAATCCATAATTCCGATCAACGGCCGCGTAACCGGCCTTCCGATACAGACCGTATCTCCCTGCCGTCTCGCGTTTTTCGATCTTGCGGAATTGGATTATCTGCCAGGAGTTGTTTGTGACCTGCACTCACGTCGGGCGGACGTTCGTTTTTGCGGCGTCTTTTATTTTTGCGACCGCAATCACGGCGCAAGGGGCGAAGAATAGCGAAAGTTTGCTGCCTGCATCGACTACCGGTTGGCTGTCGGTCGGAGATGTCGAGCGATTGCGCGCGGACTTCTTGACCACTCAATTGGGAGAGCTGGTTCAGGATCCAGCAATGAAGCCGTTTATCGAGCAATTGACAGCCCAAATCCAGGCCAGCAATTCCAAGCGTTTTGAGCGGCTTGGCATCACTCTTGAGGATCTGTCGGGAATTCCGTCGGGCGAGGTCGCGACGGCCGTGGTCGCTCCCACGCCGACCTCCGCGGCGACCGTGCTGATCGTCGACGTCACGGGGCGCGAGGAGGGGGCGCAAGCCGTGCTCACGAAAGTCTCGGCCAACCTCACCCGCCAGGGGGGGAAGCGGCTGCGGCGGACAGCCGGGGACGTGGTGTCAGTATTTGAATTGCCCAAGCGCGAAGGAGACAAAGCGGCGCGGTTGGCGATCAGCTTTCTCAAGGATGGTCTGCTGGTATTGGGAGACGACCTGCGAGTCGTGGAAGACATCTTGAAGGCCGCGTCCACGGATCGCAAGGACAGTCTGGCATCGGTCGCGGGATTCCTTGCCTGCCAGGAGCGTTGCCGGGCGGGCGAAATGGAAAAGGCCCCCCACGCGCGGTGGTACATCGAGCCCTTTGGATATGTGGCCAGCATGCGGATCATCAATCCCCCGAAACAGCCGAAGGAAATGGACCTGTATAAGGCATTGCGCAACTCGGGGTTCACTGCGGTGCGGGCGCTAGGAGGGACGGTGACCTTTGCCGACGGGGAGTATCAGATGCGGCACCGGACGTTCATCTATGCTCCGCAGGCGCCCCAAACGGCCGCCAGTAACGCGGAACGGTTTACGCTCTCGGCTCGGATGTTGGACTTCCCCAATGGGAAGGACTTGGCGCCGCAGCGGTGGGTTCCGCCGCACCTGGCCGTGTATTCCACCTGGAACTGGAACACACACAAGGCCTTTGCGGCCTCCGAGAAGTTGGTCGACGAACTGGCGGGAGATCCTGGGGTGTTCCGCGATTTGCTGGACAGCATCCGGGATGCGAAGAACGGCCCGCAGGTCGATATCGAAAAGGAGATTGTCGCCCACCTTGGGCAGCGGATGACCGTATTGAGCGATTATCAAACGCCGGTCGGTCCGCGGAGCGAAAGGGTACTGGTAGCGATCGAAGCCGGGGACGAGCAGCAGCTAGCCCTGGGCATCGAGAAGGCGATGAAGAACGATAAGGATGTACGACGCCGCGACTTTGAGGGGCACGTCATTTGGGAATCGGTGACTCACGCGACCGAACTGGCCGAGCCGGACCTGCAGATTGAGATCGAAGGGGGAGAGGTCCAGCATGCCGACCTGGAAGTGGAAGAGGAGGAGCCGATTGCGTTCCAACCTGGGAAGAGCCGCACTCCCAAAGGCCGCAAGGGCAAGACGGGCAACCGACAGACCCAACGGGTGTTGCCGGCGTCGGCGTTCTGCGTGGCCTTCGGTCACCTGTTCGTGGGCTCGCATGCCGACATTCTGGAGAAGACCCTCCGCTTTGCGGCAGAAAACCGGGAGGCGGCGGAACCCAAGGGGCTGTCCACCGCGGCCGACTATCAGGCGGTGCAGGCGGTGCTGGATACCCTAGCGGCGAGCGAAAGCAGCTTCCGTTTCTTCTCCCGCACCGATGAGGAATTCCGGGTCACCTACGAACTAGTCAAGACGGGTGAGATGCCCAAGGCGGAATCGCTGTTTGGGAAGATTCTTAATGAATTGCTAGGCGATGGCAAACCGGGCGCGGTGAGGAAGCCCCGGATCGACGGAACGAGCCTGCCAGCGTTTGACTCGGTCCGCCGATATTTTGGCCCAAGCGGCGCCGTCGTCACGACGGAAAAGGACGGATGGTTTGCCACGGGCGTCACCTTGCGAAAAACCTCGGTCGGCGAGTGATTTTCCGCGTGGGTTGTGTTGCCAGCCGCAGCTAGCGGCGGGTGCGAAACCGCTACAGTCGGTTCTACGCGCGCAACCGTCGTCATCCGCTTTGACGCCGGTAAGTTCCCGTCCTATAGGAGTATAGGGAGGGTCGAGGCGGCGCCTTGCTGGTCCAGTCGAGCAGTGCGTCGCTTGCTTATCCCATTCCGCGGCGGGGATTCTCTTTCTTTGCGACCAGAAACCATGGACGAGCGGGCTGGCCAGGCGCGCGGCGACAACACGAGGCGGAACGCTGCCGAGCGACCGTTGCACGAGCGACGTCGTTTGGCGGCGGACTTCCTGTCCGCGCAGCGGGCCAGGCTGCAAGAGTTCGAGTCACAGTTGGCCTCGCGACTGAATGCGTTGGGCGAGCAGATTGCCGTCGAGCTGCAGCACTCTGGTGGTCAAGCCGCGGAAGCGGAGCGCCTTCGGGAAGAGATTGCCCGCCGGCAGTCCGAGATGGAACAAGCGCACGGTTTGGCGGCGGAGGACCTACGGGCTTGGAGGGAGCGGTTGCTTCAACAAGAAGCCGAACTTGCCGCACGGGAGGCGGAATGCGCCGCGGCAAGCGACGACCGGTCCGATGCCGAGCGAAAGCAGTTTGAGGCGCAGCTTGCG
>JALHPA010000539.1 GCA_022842745.1 Pirellulales bacterium | reverse complement strand
CGGCGCTATCGATGATCACGCCGGAGCCCAATCCGCTTTGACGCGGCGCTTGGCGATCGAGCCTAAGGCCCGGGTTGTCGCGGAAAAAATCCTCGAAGGGGGTGCCGCGGAACGGATTCTCGCCCTCCCCCAAGGGGTTTTCGACGGTCTTGGCCTTGGTTTCGCTGCGGATCGTAACCACGGTCGGAATCGCGATCTCCGCCGCCGACCGGAAGGCCTTGGACAGTCCTTCCGCATGAGCCATGGCGCCAGCGTCCAATTGTTCGGCCCGAGCCGCCGGCAGTCCGGGGAGGGCGTCGCCCAAGTAGTACCAGCCGCCGCCCACGGCCGACAGACCGGCCAGCGCCAGCGCCCAACGTGCTTTGTTGCCGCGAGGTTGTTGCATAATTGCGTCTCCTGTCTGAAAGGTACTCATCTTCTTCCTGTTCGCTGCTAGAAAGGGGTTGCCGGGGCGAATCGGAATCTGTCCCCGCCGCAAGCGTTGTGATTCCTTACGCGAGTCCGCCCTCTTGGTTCGTTGTTTCCGCCATGTCGATTGTGACTTAGCATTGGGAGGAGACCTGCGCCGATAAAGACCGCAAGTCCGGCAGGTATACGGATCGTTGCCGACAGCGAGGGGAATCTTGCGGGGGAACCAAGTCCCTCTCCGGGACAAGCGAATTCGCTCACGCCGGCGCGAGATTGCGGAAACACAATACGGCAATTAGACTTACGTTATCTCGGCGGTTTCCAAGCCCCCCCAATTGGAGAATACTGGATGCCCGATATGAGTGAAATCGAACCGGTCGACGCCGGGCGCGCGCTGGAAGAGCGTTGCGAGACCCGGATCGGCTACGTGTTTCAGAACAAACTGATGCTCCGAGCGGCGCTGACGCACGCCTCGGGCGCCAATCATCGCCTCGCCTCGAACGAACGGCTCGAGTTTCTGGGCGACGCGATCCTTGGCGCCATCGTGTGCGAGAACCTGTTTCAGAATTTTCCCGATTTACTCGAAGGCGATTTGACCAAAATCAAGTCGGTCGTCGTCAGCCGGCAGACGTGCGCGAAGATCAGCGAGCAGCTCGGTCTCGAGGAATTCTTGATCCTCGGCAAAGGGATGACCACTCATGCGGTGATCCCACCCTCGTTGCTGGCGGACGTCTTCGAGTCCCTCGTGGCGGCCATCTACCTTGATGGCGGCGACGAAGCGGCTCGAGCCTTTGTCGAAAAGCATATGGAGCCGGAGATCGAGCGGGCCGCCGGCGGCGAGCATGTCAGCAACTTCAAGTCGTTGTTGCAGCAGATCGCCCAGCGCGAGTACTCGATGACGCCCACCTACCAGTTGCTGGACGAGAAGGGTCCCGACCACAGCAAGTGCTTCAAGGTGGCCGCCCAGGTGGGCCGCAACCGCTACCAGCCGGCCTGGGGTCGCAACAAGAAAGAAGCCGAACAACGCGCCGCGCGCAACGCGCTCAGCGAACTGGACGGCGAGCCGATTCCGTATCCGTCGGAATGAAGGAAGAGGAGCCAGGAGCCAGGAGCCAGGAGCCAGGAGCCAGGAGCCAGGAGCCAGGAGCCAGGAGCCAGGAGCCAGGAGCCAGGAGCCAGGAGCCAGGAGATTCTAGGCGCGGCAGCTCGGAGACAAGTCCGCAGTTCAATTTTTCTGGGCCTCTTAAATTCATCATTCATCATTCATCATTCATCATTCATCATTAACCCAGCTTGTTGTCCCCCTCCGCGTCTCCACGCCTCCGCGGTCCGAAATTCACAGAGCACTTCACCCGAGTACCCACCGCGCCTCCGCCATGCCCAAATACTTGCTCCCTTGCGCTTGTGGCAATCAGCTTCCCGTCGGACCGACCGACGCGGGGTTGATGGTCACTTGTACTTGCGGCGCGCGGGTGAAGGTGCCAAACACGCGTGGCATCCGCGCGCTGCCGCGGCTGTCGACCGGCGTACCGGAGGACGACGCGGAATCGGCCGCGCGGTGGGGCTTGCGTTACCAGTTGTTGACGGCCGGACTCGTTTGCCTGTTGTTCGGCGCGATCTTGACGGGCTATTTTACCTACACCCGTCCGCAAGATCCGACGGAATGGATGGCCGAGTACGAGATTCAGCGGATGCCGATCAACATGCTGATCGCCGTCTGGGGCCAATATCAAGACGGTTTCCAACCGCTCGACACGAAGCTCGTCGAGGAATACGAAGTTCGCCGCGACGAAAACACTCGCCTCACCTGGGTCTCGTACGCCGTCATGACGGGCGGCGGCGTCCTGCTGGTCCTGGCGCTCTTCTCTAGCGGCAAACGTCGCTAGCGGCGCGCCCGCAGGTAGTCAGTGCTTCAGTGCCCGCACGTTGACAGCACACTGAAAACTGAACACTGAAAACTTCTTCGTTGCCTATCTTCGACCGCGCCTCGTTCTGACCGCGAACGATTCTTGGACGAACGGCGCGGTGGCAAAGAGCGCATCGGTGGCCGCGCGCTGGGCGGCGATGCGTTCCGTGAACTGGGTTCTCGTCGTTGCCGCGAATGCAACGTTCGATGGCGCCGCCGGCCCGGCCGGGCCGCCGAAGTTGTTCCGCACGCGATTCAGGTCGTCAATGCTAATGCGGCCGTCGCCGGTCACGTCGCCCGCGTATTGATCGCCAACCGATCCAAAGTTGGGCGGCCGCTCGAGTTTCGGGGCGACGATCTACAATCTGCGCCGAGGCTGCATGATGATGTCCGGCGGAGGCGGCGGCGAAGTCGGCGAGGAGGCCATGCGTCAGGCGCTGCTCGACTACTACTTCTATCGCCTCGCCAATCCCAAGGCCGAAGACCCATACGCCGGGTTGCTCGGCTCGTCGGTTCTCGGCGATGACGCCTGGTGGGACAAGCTGCTGGGCGATGGCTGGGAACAGCTGCTCTGATCGCACTCGATAGGGCGTCGTCGGCCGACCATGCCACAACCGGGCAACCAACGCGGCGGCTGGGCGAACACTTTTTCGGCGACCACTTGCCGCAACATTCATCGCCTCTGGGCGAATGAACGGTATGGCGGACCGAATTCATCGTCTGCGCCGGGGACGACGAGTTTCTCCGGAAAAAAAACGCCGAAACCGGTATCTGCCCCCCTGGTCGGTGCCGAGTTATACTTGGGCCGGGACGCGCGTGGGCTTCCGGCGGCCCGGCCGATCGCCGACCGCCGGCCTTGCGGCGACCCGGCAGGCAGGTCGATTCGCGGCGGCACCAGGGCTTTTATTCGAGTTTGGCGATCGATATGGACCCTCTCGCCGGCGGCTGGGATAGCGGAGTCGAATACGCCTCGCTGTCCAATATCGGCATGCGCCGGACCAACAATCAGGACTCCTTCGCCGTCGTCGTGGCGGGGGACGAGGCCAGCTTTCGTCAGCGCGGCCACCTGTTCATGGTGGCCGACGGCATGGGCGCCCACGCGGCCGGGGAACTCGCCAGCAAACTTGCCACGGACAGCGTCCCGCACACCTATTACAAGCTCCGCGAAGAGCCGCCCCCGGTCGCCATTCAACGGGCGCTGC
>JALHPA010000538.1 GCA_022842745.1 Pirellulales bacterium | reverse complement strand
CGGCACGGCAGTTTCAAGACTTGCAATCCCGCCGGCAGGGACTCGATTTGCGCGAGGCGGCGCTGTCGGACGCGGAGGCGCAATTCGCAAAGCGGGAAGAACTGTTGTCGGCTGGCGAGCGGGCCGCCGCGGATGCAGCGCTGGCGGTCGAGGAGTTGTCAAGCGAACTGGAACGCCGGACCCGGTCGTTCGAAGCGCGGCGAGCAGCCGTGGAACGAATCATCGGCAAGTTTTTGCGAGGAGAACGCCCCGACGTGGCTCGGCCGGTCCGTCGGGTCGAAAAGGGGCCTGCCGAGAGCGAGTGGGAGTCGGTCAGCGGGCCTGGCCAGCGGTCGCTGTTTGAGCGAGATGAGTTCGATGATTTGGCGGAGTTGCTCGGCCAATGGCACGATCGCCGAGAGCAACTTATCGCGGCCGAGCGGTCGCTGGTCGCAGCCCAGCACGAAGTGGACGAAATCCGACAAAGTTTGCTCGCCGAACGGAAGGAATTCTTCCGGCGACGGGGGACCGAGCAGAAAGAGTGGGAAGCCGCGCGAGCGCGGGCCGATTCGGAGTGGCGGAATCGGCTGGAACAATTGCGGTTGGCCCACGATCAGGTCGAGTTGCGGATGGCGGCGGTGGAGCAAATGCGGGGGGAACTGGCGATCGTGCAGCGGGAGGCGATCGAGTCGCGGCTGATCGCGGAGGAGTTGATGGGGGAGCTGCGGGGCGCCCGGCCAGCCGGCCAGATCGCGCACGCGGTATCGAAGAGTCGGGCGAAATTGGCCGACTTTTACCGGCTGCAGGCGGAGGACTTGGGGGCGCAGCGGCGGGAGCTGGAGTCTTTGCTTTCGCAGTTGCCGGAAAAGCAGGCGGGGCTTGAACAGCGGCGGGTTGCGTGGGAACAGTGGCTGACCGCTCGGACGGTGGAAGTGGAGCGGGCGGCCGCGCGACTGGCGGACCGGGAACGGGAGCTGGAAGAGCAGCGGTCGCGCCTGGCGGACCAGGAGAGGGTTTGGGATCTCGAACGGCAGTCGAATCTGCGGCAGTTTCGGGCACTGCTGGCCACGGGGGAGCAAGATCTTGACCCGATGGCCGAGGGGCTGGTTCCCGGTGCTTGACCGTGACGATTGATGATTGTTGGCCAAGTCGTCAGAATGGTGCCCAATCGTCTGTCCGAATCACGAATTCTGGGTCTGTCAGCATGTCGCGCTTGTCCGCTGTGGGTCGGATGGCCATTGGCCGCGGCTCTTGGGTTGTAGCATTGGCGATGGGGATGGCGCTGGTGACGGCGCTGGGGGCGTGTGGGCTGCTGGTGGCCCAGGAGAGCGCCGAGTCTGGCAAGGGGGCCAAGGTGGGGGCCGCGCCGGCCGCAGCGGCGGACGCTGGCGGTCGGGCGCCGAAGGACGGCAGTACCGCTGGGCCGAAGGACGGCAGTACCGCGGGGCCAACGGCGGGGAGCACGTCGCCGGACGTTCATGTGGGGATTTACGCCAGCCAGATTCATAGCGTGAATTTGAAGGAGAACAAGTTCACGATTGACTTCTACATTTGGTTTCGCTGGACGAACCCGGAGCTGCGCCCGCACAAGACGATGGAGGTGGCGAACGGGAAGATCGACCTAAACGAGGGGACGGACGAGCCGGAATTGTTGCCGGACGGGACGCTGTACGCGTACCGGCGGATCGTGGCCGATATAACGCAGTTTTGGGACGTGACGAGGTTTCCACTGGACGATCAGACTTTGGAAGTGGCGATCGACGACAGCGCCAACGAGGAAGACAAGCTGCGCTATATCGCGGACGCGAAGAACACCGGGATCGACCTGCGGGCCCAGGTGCCGGGGTGGAAGATCGAGGGGGTTTCGGGCACGGTGGGGAGCAAGACCTTCAGCACGAATTTTGGCGACACCCGGCTGCAAACGGGGAATGCATCGAGTTATTCCCGGTTTACGTTCGCGGTGGAGTGTAAGCGACGGGGAATCGGGCAGTTTTTGAAGTTGTTTTTCGGGCTGTTCGTGGCGACGGGGATCGCGTTTTTGGCATTTTTCATCAAGCCGACGGAGGTCGATCCGCGTTTCGGCTTGGGGGTGGGGGCGATATTCGCGGCGGTGGCGAGCGAGTACGTGGTGACGTCGTCGCTGCCGGATTCAGACCGGCTGGCGATGGCCGACATGCTGCATATTCTGGCGTTCATCGCCATTTTCGCGTCGCTGATCGAATCGACCTGGTCGCTGTACGTGTACAGCAGCGAGGATGAGGACAAGATGGCGCTTTCGCGGCGCGTCGACCGGCGGACGTTTTGGGTGTTGGGAACCGCGTATGTCGCGTTGAGCCTGTTTTCGGTTGCCAAGACCTGGTGGCTGTAGAGGACCGACGGTTAGGCGGCGGCGGGCGATCTGTAGTGCGGTGGGAGATACCATTTTTCGGCGGTCGATTTGCAACCCAGAGGACCTGCGGTGTCCACCGTAACCTACGAACAAACGAATCGTCCGATCGGCGTCACGACTCCGCTGGGGGCGGATGTACTGCTGCTGGAGTCGTTCCGAGCGGTCGAGGAGATTTCGCGGCCATTCCGGGTGGAATTATCGCTGTTGGCGGTGGCCGAAACGACGGTGGCGTTCGACGCGATTTTGGGGCAGGCGGTGACAGTCCGGCTGAACACGCCTGGCGAGCGGGCGGACGCGAAGCGGTTTTTGCACGGGATCGTACACGAGTTCAGCCAGGGGGGGACAGTGCGGGCGGCGGATGGGACGCTGTTTGTGCGGTATCTGGCGGTGGTGGTTCCGAAGCTGAATCTGCTCCGCCGGCAGGTGCGCAGCCGGACGTTTCAGCACTTGACGGTGATTGAGATTTTGCAGCAGTTGTTGACGGGATTTACGACCAGCTTTGAGACGGAAGGAACATTCGAGCCGCGGGACTACTGCGTGCAGTACAACGAGACGGATTTCGCGTTTGCGAGCCGACTGATGGAGGAGGAGGGGCTGTTCTATTTCTTCAAGCACACCGATTCCGACCACTCGATGGTGATCAGCAACAAGGCGGCATCGCACACCGACATCGAAGCGCCGACGACGGTGAACTTCGTCGACTTCGGGGGGCTGCGGGACCAGAGTCTGACCGAGGATCGGATATTGAACTGGCGGAAGACCCAGGAGCTGCGGTCGGGGAAGTACACACTGTGGGACTATACGTTCGAGAAGCCGGATTCGAACTGCGAGGCGGTGAAGACGGTGCTGGATTCGGTGGCGGTCGGGACGGTGACGCACAAACTGGCGGTGGCCAGTAACTCCGCTTGGGAAATTTACGAGTATCCCGGGGGTTTCGCCGGGCGGTTCGACGGGATCGACAAAGGGGGGGGAGAGCAGGCGGCGGAGATCCAGAAGATTTTTCAGGACAATACGCGGACGGTGGGCCTGCGGATGCAGCAGGAGACGATTCCGGCGGTGGTGATTCACGCCGAGAGCAACGTGCGGCGGCTGCAATGCGGCTGCAAATTCACGCTGGCGGAGCATTTCAACGCCAACGGGGCCTATGTGGTCACAAAAAT
>JALHPA010000537.1 GCA_022842745.1 Pirellulales bacterium | reverse complement strand
CCCTCCTCGTAGATCTTCTGAAAAAGCTGGCTGCGATCGAACTCCGCCGCCTTTTCCACGTCCCGCGCCAGTTCCCCTTTGGTCACGCTCAGAATCTGCACCCGAATCGGCAGATCGGCCCCCTCCCGTTCCGCCACCTCCTTGGCCCGGGTAGTCTGATCCACCAGGTACGACAGCCCCCGCCAGGACGCCTCCAACTGCTGAAAACGCGGATGGTGCAAAATCGCGTTCACCTGCCGCGCCAGCACCTGGTCCAGGCGGGCAATGTCCCGGTTCAACAGCCGCCGCACCTGCTCGATCGACGTTCGCCGCGAAGTGAGCCGCTGCCGCCCCAGCCACCATTCCAGCGCCTTCGCCGGATCGGCCTCGGCCAGAAAATCCTCCAGCGTCCCCCCCCCGGGTTCCGCCGCGGTTCCCTCGAGCACCCGGTCCAACAGGCCTGCCCCCGCCCCGGCCGGCGCGAGATCGGCCCCTTCCTTCGCGACCGCCGCCGCGGAGACCAGGGATGCTTCGCCGGCCGATCCGTCGTGGTTCGACTTCCGATCGTCCTGCAAATCCCCAATACTCATGCGTCGCGGCGCCGGATTGTCGCTCCGGCGTTCCATTGATGGTTAAAACGGGCCGACCGGCCACACTCCGCCGATCGGCCCGTTGGGTTTCGCCTTCCAGCGATCGAACTAGCCCTTCTTCTGCGGAATCGCCGCCACCATCCGAATCGAGGCGTTCAATTCCTCCAATTGCAGCCACGGCCGCAGCCAGGCTACCGCGTTGTACGCCCCCGGCTTGCCGGGAATCTCCTTGACCTCGATCTCGGCCGCGGCCAAGGGAAACTGCTTCTTCATGTCCGCGGTCGGCTTGGCGTCCGCGCAGATGTACTGCGAAATCCACCGCTTCAGCCAGTCCTCGCAATCCTGCCGCTCCATGAACGAGCCGATCTTGTCCCGCGCGATCACCTTCAAGAAGTGCGCGATCCGCGAAGACGCCATGATGTACGGCAAACGGGCCGAAATCGCCGCGTTCGCAGTGGCATCGTCCGTATCGTACTTCTTCGGTTTTTGCGAGGTCTGACCGCTGAAGAACACCGAGTAATCCTTGTTCTTGTAATGGCACAAGGACAGGAAACCGAGCTTGCTCAATTCGGCGTCCCGCCGATCGGTAATGCCGATTTCGGTCGGGCACTTCAAATCCGGGTCCCCTTCGTCGGTCGTGAAGATGTGCGTCGGCAATCCCTCGACCATCCCGCCGTTTTCCGCCCCGCGAATCGCCGTACACCAGTTCGTCTTGGAAAAGGCGTCGGTCAATCGCGTCCCCAATACGTACGAGGTATTCATCCAGGTGTACTTCTCATGCGTCATCGGCATGTCGCGGCCGGACTTCTCGTCCAGTTCGGCCTCCTGATAGTCGAAATCGTCGACCGTCTTCGTGTTGCGGCCATACGGCAACCGCGACAGCGTCCGCGGCATCGTCAACACCACGAACCGCGAATCGGGGGAATCCCGGAACGCCTGCCACTTGATGTAGTCCTTGGACATGAAGATCCGCTCCAGATCGCGCGGCTTCGACAGCTCCGAAAAGCTCTCGAATCCGAACAACTGCGGCGCGGCAGCCGCGATAAACGGGCAAAAGCCCGCCGCGGCGACCTGCGACATCTTGCTCAACAGCTCGATGTCCTCCGGGTGGTTCGTGAACTCGTAGTCGCCGATCACGGCCCCGTACGGTTCGCCGCCCGGCGTGCCAAACTCGTTCTCGTACAGCTTCTTGAACATCTCGCTCTGGTCGAACTCGATCGCCTTGTCGAGATCCTTGAACAGCTCCCGCTTCGTGCACTGCAACATCTTGATTTGCAGCGTGGCGCAGGTTTCCGAGTTAAACACCAGATGCCTCAGTCCGCGCCACGTCCCTTCCAGTTTCTGGAATTCCGGCGCCTGCATGATCGCCCGCAGCTGTTTCGACAGCTCGGCGTCCATCGCCTCGATCGCCTTGTTGATCGTCTTGGTGACGCTCTTGTCCCATACGACCGTCCCGCGGGTCGCTTCCTCGACCAGCGTCCTCACCATGTCGGTCCCCCGGTCGCGCTCGACCGCCTTGGGCATGGTTTGAAAGATTTGATCCAACAGCGGCGTTTCAGAGGCCACGGCGGCCGTGTCCACGGCGGCTTGCGACTCGGTCTTGGCGGCCTTGCTCATTCAGCACCTCCTTCTGGACTGGCTTCCTTGGCTTCCACTCCCAGCGCCTTGGCGAGCGCCTGGGTCTTCTCCGTATTCTTTAGAATCTCCTCGAATTTCTGCTCCATGTCCTCCCCCGACTTGTCGATCGTCGTCAAGAGGTCCCGCAGCTTGTTGCGGCTCTCCAGCAGCTTTTTCAAGGGCTCGACCTGATTCACGACCCGCGAAGGCTCGAAATCTTCCATCGAGTTGAAAGACAACTGCACCGGCATTTCGCTGCCGTCGTCCTTCAGCGTATTCTCCACCCGGAAATTCAACCCCGGCGCCAATCGCGACATGATGTCGTCGAAGTTGTCCCGGTCGATCATCGTGAACTTCCGATCCTTGAGCGACTTCTGCGCCTTGGTCGAGGCCCCGGCAAAGTCCCCCATCACCCCCACCACGAACGGCAGCTCCCGCTTTTCGACGGCGTCGCCAATCTCCACGTCGTAGGTAATATGAACGTGCGGCTTGCGCACCCGTTTCAGTTTGTCGTGAATCGATTCAGGCATGGGTGGATGTCCTGGGGTTGGGGGTGGGTCAAATCGGCGAACGGGCCTCCGCGCGTCGTCTAGCGACTGCGCCGCAGGGCCAGGTGAAAAATCGGAATGGGTCTATCTCACAAACGGGTCGTACTCACAAAGGGAACGCGGCGCCGACCGCCGCGCTAATAGGAAGAATCCGTGTTCTCGGCCGGTTTCGGAATGCCGACCGACTTGAAAAGCTGGTCCAATACTTCGCTGTTCTCGATCAGTTCCTGCAAATACTCCCGCGGCGGCAGCTTGGCCAGCTTCACCACCTTCCGCAGTTGCGGCGGCAACAGGCTTTGCGGCTCGATCCGCTCGAAAAAGTCCGCCACCTCCAACAGGACCCGGAACGCGTCGTCCCGGTTGCGGAGCTGCCCCCCCCCAACGGTCGTCTGCCCCCCGCCGCTGGCCGTCCCGTCCTGCCCCTCCGTCGGGCTATCGCTCCCCGCCTGCTGCGTGGGATGAGCCCTCAGCTTGTCGCGCGAAATCGTCGTCACCGTCGACAGGCACTTTTCCAGCACTTCCGCGATCCGCGAACCGGGAGGCGGCTCCACCTCGGCCGCGTAGCACCGCTCGGCCAACAGATCGAACAACTGCTTCTGTTCCGCCAGGCAATCCTTCAAATCCTCGATCAACTGCACGAAAAAATCGGCGTCGGTCTCGCGCACGGCGGCGTTGAATGCCCCTAGCGTCACCCCCCCCCGCGCGTTATGCCGTTCGGGCGTCTCCCCGTCCAGCTTTTACAGATCCACCGCCTGGGCGTGGTGTGCCGTGGTAAACGGTGCCACCCCCCCCCCC
>JALHPA010000536.1 GCA_022842745.1 Pirellulales bacterium | reverse complement strand
CCCGACAAAACCGATCCCGATCCGATCTTGCAACTTGGACATATCCCCTCGGTCGCCCAGGCAGGTGTTTCATAATCCCCAAAACGCTCCCATCGTAACCACCAGACGACCCTCTGGGCAGTCGGGTACGCGGCGCTTCATCGCCGCGCCGGCCTCACTCCCGCGGAACGAAAAACGGAAAGGGCAACAGCTCGCCGAGCCTGAAACGCCGATCCAGGCCCGCGATGATGATTTCAGCCCCCGGCGCAAGCTCGGCCAGCCATTGCCGACACGCCCCGCACGGTAGCAACGGCCGTTTGTCGTCGCCCACCTCAGCGTCGATGCAGGCCACGGCGATCGCAACGATTTGCTCCGCGCCGGCGGATACCGCCGCCGAAAGCGCGCTCCGCTCGGCGCACAGCGTCAGTCCAAAGGACGCGTTTTCCACGTTCGCACCGACAAAAACCTGCCCGTCGCCGCTTTCCACCGCCGCCCCCACGCGGAACTTCGAGTACGGCGCGTAGGCGCAACGGGCGGCCTCCCGCGCCGCCGCGGCCAATCGGTCCCGTGCCTCGTTTTTGACCGATGTCATGCCAAACCCACCTCCATCATGGCCTCAATCACCGTCTAAATCACCATTCAAATCATGGTCAAACGTCCGTCGGCTGCCGCAATCCAACCTGCTTTAAGCCTGTGCGGGCCGACCTTTTGACCCAATAAAACCTTCGAACCCATATTATTCGCTCGTCGAGGGGAAACGGCCCCCGCCGTGGTTATAACCGCGATAACCCCCCTCGTTGAGCATTCCCAGCCCAGACGACCGGTGCGGTTCCACCCGAATCCGACCCCAACCGGCACGTTTCTCAAGCCGGGTGTGGTACGCTTCTGAAATGCCGGCGCCCCCGCTAGCGCCATGTCTATTCCCCTTGGGCCGCAACAGGTTAGAATTCTACGCACTCCTGCCAGGCAACCCGAATCAGGGGAGCGCGGGCGGCTTGCTAGCGTGGGTCGGAGCATTGTACGAGCCGATCATGGAAGTCAATTGGAAGTCCTGTCTCGATCACGCGGCATTGACCGATGTTGGCATGCGCCGCGCGAACAACCAGGATTCCAGTGCGGTGGCCCTCGCCAGCGACGCTGACGCCTGGTTCAAACGGGGGCACATGTTTGTCGTTTGCGATGGGATGGGGGCTCACGCGGCGGGAGAACTAGCGAGCAAGCTAGCCGCCGAGACGATTCCCTTCACCTATCAACGGCTGCTTGAGTTGCCGCCCGCCGACGCGCTGCGAAATAGCGTCCGCGAAGCCAACAGCAACATCCACAGACGCGGCCAGGCCCATGCCGAGTTCCACGGCATGGGCACGACCGCCAGCGCCCTCGTCTTATTGCCCCAGGGGGCGCTGGTCGCCCATGTCGGAGACAGCCGCGTCTACCGCCTCCGCGGCTCGACGCTCGAACAACTCACCTTCGACCATAGCTTGGTGTGGGAGATGTCGGCGTCCGGGCAAGTGGCCAAGGAAGACCTGCCAAGCTGCGTGCCCAAAAACATCATCACCCGTTCGCTCGGACCGCACCCCGAAGTCCAAGTCGATGTGGAAGGCCCGTTCCCGGTTCAGGTAGGGGACACATTCCTGCTCTGCAGCGACGGCCTCTCCGGTCAAGTCAACGATGAGGAGATCGGGGCGATCATGGGCTGTCTGCCCCCCTCCGAAGCCGGCCGCGTGCTCATCGACCTCGCAAATCTGCGGGGTGGACCCGACAATATCACCGCTATCGTGCTGCAAGTCACGGGGCAGGAGCTAGCCACCCCCGCCAGCAGCGAGCTGGGTCCATTGGCCGTCACGCATGAGCTATACGAGTCCCACGCGCAGCCCCGCAACCCGCGTCTCTTATGGGTTTTGGCGGGAATCTGTCTCCTAGCGGCGATTGGTCTTTTCTTCGCCGCGCTAACCATTCCGGCGCTCGTCAGCGCGGGCGCCGCGATCGTCGTCGGCGCGTTGGCCATGCTCCCCCCCAAGAGCCAGCCCTTGTCGGAGTTGCGGCATCTTGCGCCCGGCGCCAAGCTCGGCCGCGGGCCCTACACGAAGGCCGAATGCCAACCCAGCGAATCCCTCGTGGCCACGCTGGGCAGGCTGGTCGAGCAGCTTCGAGACGCCGCCACGGAAGGCAATTGGGCCTTGGACTGGAGCAAGTTCAACACCTACAGCCGCCAAGGCGCGATGGCCGCCGAAAAGCGAGAATACGCCCAGGCTATCCGCGACTATTCCCGCGCTCTGCGGTCCATGATGAACGAGCTTCGCAACCAGCGGACCAAAAAGCGAACCAGCGACGACGAAAGCGTGCTCGGTTATTAATCGCTGATCTCTCTGCGACGGCTCACGCCGCACGCGACAGCTTCCAGTCGCCGGTTTCTCGCCTTTCAAACGGCAAGACGATTCCCGCTGCGGATCGTTCTTGAGGATACGCGACCTTCCACGTGGCCACTGCAAACCAGGCTGTGGCCCCCAAACCCAGCCAACCCACGCGTCCCAAGTGCTCCAGCAAGAGATAGTGGCCGACCACCAGCGCCACCGCCGACCGACCCAGACAGACCGCGGTCCGAGCGTTACCGTTCATGGCCAACCAAGCCGGTGCAAAGATCAGCGCCGGCTGCCACAAGACGTAGTGGTGCCCCCAGGAAAGCGGGGAGACGAGCAGCGACGCCATCGCCGACAGGCCAAACAACGCCGGCACGGCTGCCGCGTCCTCGCGGCGGCAAACCCGCCAGGCGGCAATGCCCAGCAAACCGATCAATCCCCCTGCCGTTGCTCGCAGCAACCAATCCAGTGCCGCGGTCTCCGCCGGCATCGCCACGCGGTTGTTCTTCAAGTCGTCAACCAGTTGGTCGTTCGGTCCCCCCGCCAAGGCATGAGTGGCAAAATTGGTCAATCGCCGCGTCGCGTTCGCCAGGCTCTGGTTTCGCTTGCCCCGCGCATTGAATTCGTTGTCCGCTCCCACTTCCTTATTGGCCGCCACCCGCCCCACCCAGGTTTGCAGATGCCGCCAGTTGGCCACCGACCCGACCGCCAGACCGGGAATCAGGAACAAAAAGAGCAACCCTCCGCACGCCATTCCAACAGAAGCCGCCGCCGCCCGCATAGTATGCGATCTGCTTCCAATCGCTCCCACGCATTGCCCATAAGTCCGCGGCGCGAGAACCCACCGCATAACCAGCACCAAGGCTAGATACCCAGCCGGCAGCAACGGTGTCAGCTTGATCGCCACCGGCAAGGCCAGCACGACTCCTCCGGCCGCCACTCCCAAAACCCGCTCGCTGGTAATCGCCAACCGAGCGCCAAGCAATAGCAGATACACCAGCACCACCCCGACTTGCCCCCGTTGCAAGCAATTCAGCACCGGTAACGCCGCCGCCGCACAGGCCAGAATGCCAATGTGCGACGTGAGTCCATTCCATCTGCCGCCGCCGTTGTTGGTCGTACTCGTCGTCGAGAACACCATCCGCTCGCAGCCAAGAAACCTCAACAGCCGCCGGGTCTCCCACACGCATCCGACGCAAGC
>JALHPA010000535.1 GCA_022842745.1 Pirellulales bacterium | reverse complement strand
ATGCCAAAAGGAAGGAAAGACCGACGTAAGGACCGACGACCGTGAAACCAAATTGCATGAGCTCGCGCTGCCAACAACGTCAGGGCAAGCTCGCCGCATTTCGATCTTTGCGCCTCCCGGAACGCGGTCTCCCCTGCTTAATTTGCCAATCTCAAGCTTCGATGCCGCTCTTAACTGTTCTGAAGTGATCAAGGTGGTACGACGATACGTTCACTTGCTGGACGCTTTGGTCATTAACTTTCTCTGTCCTATTGAAATCTGGTGGATAGTCATTCGACTATCGTCGACAATAGCCCCATGCCCCACCCCCTCCTCGACCAACTCGCCGACGGCCGCACCGACCTCGTCTTCGACCTGATCGCCGCCGGGCAGCCCGCGAACACGACCGATGCCAACGGAAATTCCCTCCTCCAATGGTGCGCCTACTACGGAGACGTAAGCGCCATCAAGTTCTTGCTGGCCAACGGCGAATCGCTCGATTCCCTCGGCGACAACTTCGATCTCAATGCCGCCGCCTTCCACGGCCACTGGCGGCTCTGCTTGTTCCTCATCGAACAAGGCGCCGACGTCAACCGCCCCGTCTCCGACACCCTGGAAACGCCCCTCCACTCGGCCCTCTGCACCGGCAACCGCCTGGCCCATGACCTCGTCCTCCAGGTGCTGCTCGCCCGCGGCGCCAACCCCAATCTCACCACCCGCCCAGGCGTCGAAACCGGCGGCTTCATGCGCGACTGCCGCACCAAAGCCGAAACGCCCCTCCACCGCGCCGCTGCCTTCGGAACGGAAGCCACCATCCAAATGTTGCTCGACTCCGGCGCCGACCGAGAGGCCCGCGACATGCACGGCGATTCCCCTCTCTCCTGGGCCAGTTGGTACTTGCGTCCCGACCCGATCCTCCGCCTGCTCTGCTACGGCGACTTCCACGTCCGCCCCGACCGCCGCTCGATGGCCGCCTACCTGCAGGGAAAGCCCCACTTAGATTAGCGGCGCGCCGACGACTGTGCCGGTTCACCCGTCGCGTTCCAAGCGGTGAACTCCTCCAAACAACCGGCCTTCGCCAGCCACAATCGCCCCCCTGCTGATTCCGCTTCAATGTCGCCCGGTCCCTCCATGACACATCATTCAATCGATCAAATCGAGACCGCTCGCCTTCGCCTGCGCAAGCCGCAATCGTCGGACGCCGAGGCCATCTTCACCCGCTACGCCTCCGATCCTATGGTCACGCGTTACCTCGGCTGGCCGCGTCACCGCACGTTGGCCGACACGCATGAATTCCTATCATTCTCGGCTTCGCAATGGGAAAAATGGCCTGCCGGACCCTTCCTCATTGAGGATCGCGCCTCGGGCCGGCTCCTCGGCTCGACAGGTCTGGACTTCACTGACCGCCTTCGTGCCTCAACCGGCTACGTGCTTGCGCAAGACTCTTGGGGACAGGGCTACGCGTCCGAGGCCCTGCGGGCGATCCTCGATCTCTCGACCCAACACCAGCTTGAATACTTGTACGCCCTCTGTCATGCCGTGCACATAGCGTCCCGTCGCGTCCTGGAACGTTGCGGCTTCTCGCTTGAGGAGGGTGAAGGACAGCGCTTCCCGTTTCCCAACCTCGACCCATCGGCGGCACAGATAGCCTGCCGATACTCAGTCGACCCAACCAGACGAAGCGATCCCTGAACTCGTCATAGGCTTTCAAAGCTCGAGCGCGAACCGCCGCTTGCAGACCCCGCACTCGTTTCACCACCTGCCCCCCCTTTCACCCCTCCATCCGCACTCCAATCGTCAACAGCAAATTCGCAAACCGCTGCTGATCCGCCGTCTGAATCGTCAGCACGTGGTCGCTCGTCGCCACCGCCTCGTAAAACTGCCACTTCTCGATTGGCACAAGCTCGATCGCCAGCCCCGCCGACTCGATCGTCCGGCGATACTCCGCCCACACCGGCGGATCCTCCGCCAGCGCGTACGGCCCGCTCGTCTCGTACATCATCGTGTTGGCCCGCTCGATCGGAATCGCCGACAGCAACGCCCCCAGCACCTGGTCGCAGGTCACAATCCCGGGCGACAGGTTCAGCGACACCAATTCCGCGTTCGGCCCCAGCGTCGACGACGCCGGATAGTTGCCATCCGCGATCAACACCTTCGCATGGTGCCCCGCCCGCCCCAAAATCGCGTTGATCTCCGGATGAATCAGTCGATGTTTCAACATGGAAGCCTTCGCCACGAAGAGTGCCAGGGAACGAAACTTCTATTCCAGATCCGGCGCGCCAATCCGCCGGTCCTGCCAAATCATTGACCGCATGCCACCCCAGCGCTTCCTTTCGCATCGGGCAGGAATCCCCTCACTTCGCCCGATACACGGCCGGGTTCGTTAGCGTCCGAAAAAACTCGTCTTCCATCGCCGCGACATGGTTCCCCGCCTTGGGGACGGTGATGCCAAGCTGGTCGTAATCTTCGATCTTCCGCAGACAGCCAGGGGCATACAGTTCAAACAGCCACGCCCCATCCCCCCATTGGTTCGCCTTGCCCAGATCGCTGACCGAGTAGTCCCGCAGTAAATCGCACAGCGGGTTCATGGGAAGTTCCTTGAACCGGTCCGGGCGCCATTCGCCGACCTTATCCCAAAAATACCCTTTCGCCCAGTTCACGAACCGGAACTTCTTCATCGTGATCTCCCACGCCCATTGGTCGGAGCCATTGTACGCCCCGCCGTCGACCTGAAACACGACCACCCGGTCGGCGATCGAAGGATCGGCCAGATAGGCGCTGGCGATCGTGGAGCAGGACCCGCCGACAAACACCAACAGCGGTTTCTCAGGCGTTGCCTCCTTCGCCGCGGCAATGATCAACTTGCTGCCGGCCGTCTGCTCGTACTCGGTCTCTTCGATCTTGCCGCTCGCCGGCTTGCGCATCGCTACGGTGGAGCCAGCCACCGGCGCCGGGATATTCCGAAGCCCGCTCTCCTTCGCCAGCCGAAATAGCTTTTCCGCCTCGTCGGTTTGCTCCTTGAGCGTGTGGGCGTATTTCGTTTCCCAACCAAACGTGCAGCGGGTGACGACGTTCCCTTTAAGCCGCGCCTCCCCCAGGCTGGCCTTCGCCCACAAATAGGCCGCGTCCGGCACATCGGTCCACCAGTCGTTGTCGTAAACAACCGGGTTCTCCCGCCCCACGTTCTTGATTCGAACGACGCCATTCTCGATCGAATACTCCGGAACGACAGCCCACGCAGATTTCCCACAAACCAGCATCGCTCCCAAGAGAACACAGCGAACAGCAAACATCGGCGATCTCATCCACATAACAATGCTCCCGAGGTCTCTTCCGCAATGGTCGAACACGCGTGTTTGGCCGCTACTTTGCCATCGTATTCTCGGTCTGACAGTGACCGTCCGGACACCACCGATACATTTGGATGTTTGCCCACGCGGCATTCTCAAACAAAATGATGTACTCCCCATTGCTTCTCTTGGTCACGGTCAGACTGTAAGCGGCGTCCACCTGACCATCGCCCCCTTTCCAACCGTTCACATTCTGCCGCAACGTCCCCACGA
>JALHPA010000534.1:3264-3547 GCA_022842745.1 Pirellulales bacterium | reverse complement strand
GACTTCACAAATCGCCCTACAGCGCTGATGAAAATACTACAAAGAGTCGACACTCCGTAGTACCATTCGCGTCTTCCAGCGTCGAATTGAATTCCAACACTCAGACATGGAATGACTTCGACTCGCTTGGAGCATTATACACAAAGAATCAGTGTCAAACTGGGACGGCCAACGCGGAAAACCCCGGAGCAGGCTTTCGCCTGCCCCGGGGATCCGAGTTGCGTATCAAACAATCGCTCGAACCCTTATTGGATGTCGAGGTTCCCCTTGTAGGAGGAATTCT
>JALHPA010000534.1:0-3254 GCA_022842745.1 Pirellulales bacterium | reverse complement strand
TCCACTACGTCGCTCGCATAACCGACACCGGCGATCTGGGCCTGGGTCGTGTTGTTGGTCGAGACGTTGAAGCCAGGGTTCAAGTAACCGTCGCCCGTGGTATCGCTGAAGCTCTTGATCGATCCGTCCGCGAACAAGATATTGCAAGAGCCGCCTCGACCGCCGCCGTGCGTCGGGCCAAAGTCGCGATAATCCTGAAGATGGCCAAGCTGATTGTTCGGCTTGGGAGGAATGCCAGTCGCGCCTTGTTCATCTTGGTATATGCTGACCGCCGTCACCGGATTGGTGTCCAAACCGGTCAGGCTGAGCACCGGCACCGGCGTTGACACGCCCGACGCATTACCCCAAGCGGTCAACTTGCCGGCCGCAGCCACCCGCAAGCAGGGGCCGTCGCTGAAGCTCTCGATCAGACGCATGCCAGCGGGCAGGGCCACATCGACGCCGTTCTTTTCCGGAATGTTCGATTCCAGGAACGCTTCCTTCTGATCGCCGGGGCTGGCATCGCCAAAGATCGGGATGACCGCCGAGGTCTGGGCCGATTGGTCGAGGCGATTGCGGGTTAGCACGCCCAACGTTCCCGACAACCCCTTGATACGGCCAGTGCCGGGATAGGTGATGTCGAGCGCCGTCAAGTTACCGCCCGCATTCGTCGTCCCTGTCTGGGTCAACTTCGGAGCGGACCGGGAGAAAAACCAACTCGTCATGTAATTGGTGCTGTATCCCCGGTTCAGCAAGTTGTCGGCGATCCACTTCGCTTTGTCCGTATCATACGGCGCGACGTTGAATACCGCCGGACCGCACGCTCCCGCGTTGACCTTCGCTGGATCCCCACCTTCGCTGGCCGCGATCGTCGTCACGCCCAGATAATCGTTGTACTTCTCGCTGGCCTTGGCCGGGTTGGACGGGCAAAGCAGTTCGGCCGGTTTGCCGGCGCCGCCGTTGACCATGTCTGCCACCCAGCCGAAGCTGTCCAAGCATCCATCGCGCTTGCCGTCCCACGCACCAGACGACGAGAATCGCGTCGCCGAATCCCGCTCGGCAAACGTCGAAATGCTCACAAAAAACTGCCGCAGGTTGGCGCGGCACTGCGTGCTGCGGGCGGCTTCGCGGGCCGCCGACAGCGCCGGCAGCAATACGGCCGCCAAAATGGCGATGATGGTGATAACCACCAACATCTCAATGAGCGTAAAACCCTGACGTTGCTTACTCATCCAAGACTCTCCTAAGTGAAAAAAATGTCCAATAGGTACGGCGATCTTTCGATGCCTGCTCCACTCCGCGGAATCCACAAACTTCGCGGTTTCCGTTCACTGAATTGATCCGTCGCATTGATCCGTCGCCATTGCGATTCATTCGCGTCGGCGGCGACGCCAACCGTTTTTTTGGGGGGCCAGGGGACTTCCGGCACACTAGCCCTCGATTTTTTCCGTTGGCAACACCTCCGCATGCAGGGGAAAACGGGCAATTAAACCAAGCACGGCGCGACTCCTTCGCCGCGCGGCGCCCGCGACTGGAATTTGGCTATTCGGCCTTCAACTGCCACCGGCTGAAAACGTCGGTCGGCGGTAATTCCACTTGCGCCGAATTGAATCCGGCGGCGCCAGCGGGAAAACCATTGTTCAGAAACAAATCCTTGCTCTCGTCCACATAGCTTCGAACGCTGCCGTCGGCAAACACCAGATGGCCGCTCCGATTATGCGGTACGCCAAATTGCCGGTAATCCTGCAACGTCTGATTCCAGCCCGCCCACCATCCTGCTGGGCCGGTAAAGGGGGTGCCGGCCGCGAACGTCGGCGCGGCGAGCGTCGTGGGATTTACAGGACCGGAAGTAAACGAGTAAGCCAGCGGATGGCCATCGCTGACATTGCCAACCTTTTGGGGCAAAAACTCCGTCGAGGTCGTGGCGTCTCCCAGCAAGGGTATGATCGTCGATGGAACTCCGCTGCTATCGGCGCGGGAGCGCAACAGCGGCCCCTGCGTGCAATGACGCTCGCTCGTGTTCAACGGCGTGTGGCCGTTGGGACTGTACAGATTGCCGCTCGGATCCAAATTCGCTCCACCGCGAACCAGCCACCAACTTGCGCAGTAATTCGTGTTGTAGCCAGGGCCGAAAATCGCCGTCTCGACAAACACCCGCCGAGCTTCTCCGGCCGGAATGGGCGATCCCCCCGGATAAAGCCCCAATATCTGCCGACAGGGATTGACCTTCGCCGAGCCGTCCGGATTCTGTCCCGGCAACGACCCAGCCCTGTTACTAAGCGGACTAAAGCCCGAACCGTCGCTCGTCAGCAAATCCACGTACGCCCGGCTCATTTGTGATTCGTTCGACGGACAGAGCATCTTCCCCGGCTGAGTGCCGATCGCCACCAGGTCCGCCACCCAACCCACCTCGGTCACCGCGCCGTCCCGCTTCCAATCGAAAGCGCCGCTGCTGTACTTGCCCGTTCGCTCGGCAACCGTCGCCATTCCCAAGTAGAACTGGTGCAGGTTGCTCTTGCAGGTCGTTGCGCGGGCGGCCTCTCGCGCCGACGAAAACGCCGGCACCGTGATCGCCACGAGAATGCCGATGATGGTGATCACCACCAGCAGCTCCACGAGCGTAAAACCGCCGCGCTGTCGTCCGGTTGTTGTGCGACCGGTTGTTTTGCGATGGGTCGTCGTGCGAAGAGTCGTCATGCGAAGACTCGTACCTTTTTGGTATGCCCTCAAAATCCTGCCTCGCTATTGACTGGCCCGACGCAACGCTACCGCTAGCTGCCGCGCGGGGCGGTAATTGGTGCGGTCATCCTGACAGGCGTTGATTAGGGACGAATGCAGGGTGCATTAGACTTCTGTGAGTTTTCTCACATTTGGCTCTGACGCTTCCGACACACCCCCTTCACGCAAGG
The DNA here is from genome assembly GCA_022842745.1 of Pirellulales bacterium. Taxonomy (GTDB): domain Bacteria; phylum Planctomycetota; class Planctomycetia; order Pirellulales; family JALHPA01; genus JALHPA01. The sequence goes on along the minus strand of JALHPA010000534.1, from coordinate 366 downwards.
GGGGCGAAACGCCTACCAGAATTGACTAGCCTTCCCAATATTTCGCTTCCTGCGGCCCAACCACGGTGCACCAACCTTCTCTTGATAAAGCCGTCGCCCGGACCCCCCAGCAGCCACCCCCGAAAACACGGCACAACCGCTATCTAATGCGCCTTCCCCCCTTACGAGACCTCCGCCCCCGCCAAAAACCGCCCTCGACCGGTCCGGAATGGCGCCTAACGCGTTGCGAATAACGCAAATCTTCCCGCTCCGGACTTTGGCCCGGTCCACTGGACATGACGTAGAATTCTTTATCACCACCGAACTTGTGTTCTGTGCGCGAGTGGCGCTAAGGGCGCTGCCCGTGCCATCGCCACCCCTGCCATT
>JALHPA010000533.1 GCA_022842745.1 Pirellulales bacterium | reverse complement strand
CTCGGGAAGGAACTCGCAACACCGTTCATTTTGCAACTCCACCCGTTAGTGTTGGCCCGACTGGGAAAAGCAGAGCAAGCCCAGTCGGCTCTGACGAAATATCTGGCGACGAGCGCCCCGGCCTCCCACAAATCGAGCGTCCGAATTCAGGTTCCCGCCTGGCTGGGCGAGCTTGAACAGGCTTCGCAGCAATTGGAATTGGCCGCGACCGCCCACGCGCAGAATGTGGACGACCTGTACATCGTGGCTTGCGCGGCGGCCATGTCGTCACAAGCCGTTCGCGCCAAGGATACGGCCCAGGCGGATAAATTCGCCGATCGGACTTTCGATCTGCTGCGGCAGTGCGTTGGCCAGGGTTACCGGAACGCTGAGAACCTGAAGGCCGCTCATCACTTCGCCAGTTTGCACACCGATCCAAGGTTGATCGCGATCCTGGAGGGCATCGAGCCCCCCGCGCGGTTCGCTGCCCTCTGGCGGGCCGACGTAGAATACGAATCCAAGCTCTTGGCCGCGGTCCCGCTGGACAAATCGCTCGCCGACCTCAAATCTCTTTTGGACCTAGGCTACCGGCCGTTCGCCTTGACCGTTGATGCACCTTCCGCAAGCAGCTTCGTGTTGCACCGTCCCCTCGTCCCCGACCCCGCCAAGGAAAAGCTGGCCCTCGAACAAGCCGCGGCGGCTGTCACCCTGTTGCGGATGAATGCGCCCGAGCGGGTCTGGCCGTTATTGCAGCACCAGGCCGACCCGCGGCTGCGCAGTTATCTGGTCTCTCGTCTGGCGGCATACGGCGTCGAACCATCTTCCCTCATCGCGCAACTACCCATCGAATCCGACGTCTCGCGGCGGCGGGCGCTCATTCTCGCCATCGGGGAATTCGCCAAGGCCGGGTTGTTCACCCAGCGGGGCGGGGATTTCTCCCTCTCTCCGGTACTCCGGGGAGAGGGTCGGGGTGAGCGACTGTGTTGAATGTCAAGAGGGTTGAAGATTTTTCCAAGGACTTTTAGTTCGGATCATGGCATTGAGGATCGTGAGTAGTTTGTGCATACATGCGACGAGGGCGACTTTCTTTTTCTTTCCAGCGGCGACGAGTCGCTGGTAAACGATTTTGATGGCGGGATTATATTTCGCAGCCGAGAGCGTGGCCATGTACAGGACGGTTCTTACGGCGCTTCGTCCACCCCGAATGGTGCGTTGCCCGCGCATGGTGCCGCTGTCGCAATTGAAAGGCGCGAGCCCGACGAGGGCGCCGATTCTCTGTCGCGAGCATTGCCCGAGTTCAGGCAGTTCGGCCACCAAGGTCCGCGCCGTCTGGGGGCCAACGCCGGGAACGGAGAGGAGCAGATCCTCCTTTTCCTTCCAGGCCGGACAAGCCTTGATTCGTTCATCAAGGTCGCGATCAAGCTCGTCAATCTGCCGTTCCAGGAGGCTGATGACCTTCTCGATGCTCTTCCGCACCGGCTTGGCCGACACGGTCGCCAGGCGATTGTTCTCGGCCGTTTTCATCTGGACGAGTTGCGAGCGCCGCGTGAGCAGTTCTTGCAGATGTCGGGCATTTTCGGCGGGAATCGGGCGGATTTCAGGTTGGATCAACTCCCCGAAGCGAGCCAGGACACGGGCATCGATGGCATCCGTTTTAGCCAGGATGCCCAGGGCTTTGGCGAAGTCGCGAATCTGCCGCGGGTTGACGACGACGACGGGGAGGTTGGCTGCCGCCAAGGCGGCGACGAGAGGTATCTCCAAGCGGCCGGTGGCCTCGATGATGATGTTCCTAAGAGGATGTTGTTGGAGCAATGTGACGATCTGGCGGTGTCCTTCCGGGGAATTGGGGAACGACCTGGTGCTCGCTTCGTGGGAGAGCGCAAGGTCGAGGGAGTCCTTGGCGACATCGATGCCAGCCGAGGCGGGAGTAGGATTCGAATTAACGTGAGACACGAGCTGGACCCTTCCTTGCGATGCGGGCTTGTGGTTAGCAGAGGCCCAGGCGACTGTTCGGGCTCGACTCATCAAAAACCGGACGGGATCAAGCTCACCCACGGCGTCAAGCGCCCAGGGGATTACGATCTCGCGGCCGGCGTTTGCTGGGGGCTACGTCGTTCGCTGCGCTCACTCCGCAGCCCCCAGCAAGGTTCACTTACTTAACCAACAAACGTGGTAATTGGAATATACAAGGGGAAAAAGGAGACGCGCGATAGCCGCGAACAGGCCGACGCTGCCGGGAACGCCCCCGGTGCGGAACCCGACTCCAGCGGTCGCGGAACGCCACGGAGGGCGTTCCCTACCGAGGCGGGAATGGCGCTTCGTGAAAACGTCGTCAAGGATCTGGCCCGCTGGTACGCCGACGATCCCGATCCGGGCGTGCATGGGGCGGCGGAGTGGGCGCTAAGGCAACTGGGGGCGGAGGGCCAAATCGCCAAAGTGCGAGCGGCCTATTCCACGGGCGGGCCAATCGGCGAGCGGCGTTGGTATCTCACCAAGACCGGGACGACACCTTCGTCCGCCGGCCTGTCGTTCGTGATTATCGAGCCCGACGAATTCCTGATGGGTTCCCCGGTGGCCGAGGCCGAGCGAACTCAGGGGCCGACCGGCAAGAACGAAATCCGCCACCGGCGGCGGATCGGCCGCCGATTTGCCATCGGCACGCATGAGGTGACGGTGGCCCAGTTCCAGGCCTTTCGCGGCGACCAGGAGTTCGACCGCACGAAGGCCCGTGAGAGCGAAGCGCCGGCGAACATGATTACCTGGTACGATGCGGCGGCCTATTGCAATTGGCTTAGCCAAGAGGAGGGAATCCCGCCGGACCAGTGGTGTTACGACCCCCAGCAGAAATTCGCGGAAGGGATGACGCTCGATCCCGATTACCTAAAGCGGACCGGCTATCGCTTGCCGACGGAGGCGGAGTGGGAATACGCCTGCCGAGCCGGAGCGGCCACGGCCCGTTACTATGGGGAAACGGAGACTTTGCTAAGCGAGTATGCCTGGTATACGAAGACGTCGGGGGACAAGTGGCTGTTGCCGGTGGGGAGTTTGAAGCCGAATGACAACGGGCTGTTCGATATGCAGGGGAATGTCTTGGAGTGGTGCCAGGACCAGGCCCTGCTCTTTGCCAAGAACCGCAAGTGGCTGGGGGACCCGGAGCAAGTGGGCAAGCTGAGCAACTCCGAAGTCCGCGTGTTGCGCGGCGGGTCGTTCCTCGTCAACGCGCCCCTCGTGCGGTCGGCCAACCGCCTCACGTTCCAGCCGCTTGACCGCGCCCTCTATAGCGGGTTTCGGCCGGCGAGGACTTACCCCTTCGCCCCTTAACCTCTTTACCCCTTATCGCATTTGTATTTGCATTTTGCCGGCGTAGCCGGCGCGCGAAATCGTTTTTGGATTTCCAGCGGGGCGTCACAAGAGAAAATTGGGGGGTGTTGTCATGGCCAAGCGGGAAGAGCTGATCGTCATTACCAAGACTTACGATTTGATTCTATGGTCGGCGAACCACACCGGGCGGTTCCCGCGCAATCATCGGTTCACGCTGGGGGAACGCCTCGAAAGGAATCTGTACGAACT
>JALHPA010000532.1 GCA_022842745.1 Pirellulales bacterium | reverse complement strand
CCCCTCTCCCATCCCAGCCGTATTTACTGATGCCGTCCAGCCCACAGGTCCGATAGGAACCGATGAGCGATAGTGGATCGCGCCCCATTAGCCGCGGCGGCAAGGATGTTGCCATGCTGGTAATTATTAGCGACCTCCATCTGACCGACGGCTCGAACGGCAGTTCGACCCCCGCCGGGGCGTTTCATCTCTTCGCCGAGCGCTTGCAGGCGTTGGCCGTAGCCGCGGGCTACCGCTCCGACGGCAGCTACCGCCCCGTCGAGTCGCTCGACCTGGTGCTGCTCGGCGACGTGCTCGATTGTTTGCGCACCAGCAAATGGCTCGCCGGCGAAACGCGCCCCTGGAGCGATCCCCATTCCAGCGATTTCTTCAACGCCGTCGCCCGCATCACCGGAGAAATCCTCAGCAACAACGAGGAGGCCCTCTCCATCCTGCGCGGCTTGGCCCGCGGAGAACTTATTCATGTTCCCCCCGCCATGGCCCGCCAGCAGCCCGATCTCGCTGCGGCCCCCCGTCCTACCCCGGTCCGCATCCACTACATGGTGGGCAACCACGATTGGTTCTACCACCTGCCCGGCCCGCACTACGATCGCCTCCGCGAGAGCCTCGTCCAGCACCTCGGACTCGCCAACCGCGCCGACCGCCCCTTCCCACACGATCCCGCCGAAAGCGCCCCCCTGCTGGAAATGCTCCGCCGCCATAAGGTCCTGGCCAGGCATGGAGACATCTTCGACCCCTTCAACTTCGAACAAGACCGCAATGCCAGCAGCCTCGGCGACTGCATCGTCATCGAGCTGATCGGCCGCTTCGCCATCGAGGTCGAACGGGATTTAGGAGACGACCTGCCCCACGCCACAAGGCTCGGCCTCGCCGAACTCGACAACATCCGGCCGTCGCTCCTGGCGCCCGTCTGGATCGACGGTCTCCTCGAGCGCACCTGCCCCGTCCCCGTAATCCGCAAACGGGTCAAATTGGTCTGGGACCGGCTGGTCGACCGCTTCCTCGCCCTCGAATTCGTCCGCTCGCGCGACTCCTGGAGTCCCGTCGATCTCGTCGACGGCCTCGAACGAGTGCTCAAATTCAGCAAGCGCCTCTCGGTCGGTTGGGCCAGCTCCATCGTCAATTGGCTCCACAGCGTCCGCGGTCCCGGAGAGCCTTCCTACGTTCGCCACGCCCTCGCCGAGCAAGACTTTCGCAACCGCCGCGCCCGCCACATCGTCTACGGCCATACCCATCTGGCCGAAAGCATCCCGCTCGACGCCAGCTACGCGGAAGGCTACGTCCTCAATCAGATGTACTTCAACGCCGGCACCTGGCGGCGCGTCTTCCGCCCCACCTCCCTGGCCCCCTGCGAACACGAATTCATCCCCGCCGAGTGCCTGACCTATCTCGCCTTCTACCAGGCGGACGAACGCAAAGGCCGCCCTTACGAAACCTGGTCCGGTACGCTCGGACTGGTCCCCCCCTCCGGCCGCACCTATCGCCTGGACGCTCAGCATGCGCGCCAGCCGGTCCAACCCCACCTCCGCGTCCCTTCCCCCTCCGGCCTCCCGCTGATCATCCCCACCCTCGTCCCCAACGAACCCCTCACATAAAATCCCGCCTATTACCGGCCCCGGCGACCGGCCCTCCCCATCGGCCTGCTCCCCTCATCCTGAATACTTCTCCACCGTCCGCCGGCAGTCCGGCAGCGACTCCAAAAACGTCCGCCCGTACGGTTTGCTACGCACCCGCGGATCCAAAACGACCACGATCCCGGTATCCTGCTTCCCCCGAATCAACCGCCCAAATCCCTGCTTTAGCTTCAATACCGCCTCCGGAAGCTGATACTCCCCAAACGGATTCCCCCCCCGCGCTCGGATCGATTGCAACCGCGCCTCGAGCAACGGCTGGTCGGGCACGCTGAACGGCAGTTTCGTGATAATCACGTTCTGCAATGCCTCTCCCGGCACGTCCACCCCCTGCCAAAAACTGTCCGTTCCAAACAGCACCCCCCGCGGCGCCTGCTTGAATCGCTCCAGCATCTCCGTCCGCGGCGAACCATCCGCCTGCGAAAATAGCGCATACCCCTCTCGCGCCAGCCACGGCGAAACCTGCTCAGCCGCCCGCCGCAGCGCCTCGTAACTCGTAAACAACACAAACGCCCGCCCCTCCGTCCGTTCTACGTACCGCCGGATCATCCCCGCGCACGCACGCTCATATGCCTCCTTCTCCGCCGGGTCGGGCATTCCCTCCAACAGAATCAATTCCGCTTGCCGCTGGTAGTCGAACGGGCTTCCCAATTGCAGCGTCGCCGCCTCGCCCAGTCCGATCCGCGACCGGAAAAACTCAAATCCCCCCCGCTTGCCGATCGACAAAGTGGCGCTCGTCATGATCACGCTCGGCACGCGATCGAATAACCACTCCTTGAGCGTCGGACCCACGTCCACCGGCGCCGCCGCCAGCGTCGCACGTGTCCGCCCCCGGCGCCCCACCGTGGACTCAATCCAGTACGCCATCCCCAACGACGACTGCTTCAACCACGCTTCCACGTCCCCGGCCAGCGCCGTCAGCCGTGCCTGCGCCGATAGAAAATCCTGCCGCTCCGTCTCCGCCAAAGGCTCGCCCGCCCCGCGCACTAGCCGAGCCAGCTTCAGCAAGGCCGCGCTCAATCGGTTCTCGACAATCTCCGGCTGCGACACGCGTCCGGTCCGCTCGCGCGAGGCCCCCAGCCACTCCCGCAAGTCCGCGAAAAAATCGTCCGCCCGGAATCGGCAGTCCATCACCGCCTGCTGGGCCTCGCCGTTCTTGAAAGCCACCAGCAGCCCCCGGTTCGTCCGGTCGTTGTACAGCTTGTTCAAGACGTATTCGATCTGCCCCGACGAAATCCGCATCCCCAAGTGGTCCCCCGCGACCGCTTCCATCGTGTGCGCCTCGTCGAAGATCACCGCTTGGTGCGGCGGCAAAATGCTCGCCCCCTGCTGCCGCAGCGCCAAGTCGCTGAAGTACAACGCATGATTCACCACCAGAATCTGCGCGTTCCGCATCCGCCTCCGCGCCCGGTAGTAAAAGCACTCCTTGTAAGTGGGGCACTTCCGGCCCATGCAGTTGCCGCTGTCGCTGGCCACCTCGTCCCACACCTGCGGCAGCGGGCGAAAACCCAAGTCCGCCAACGATCCATCCCCCGTCTCCTTCCGCCATGCGGCAATTTGCCGCAGTTGGCCCAACTCGCTCTCGTCCGAAAACAGGCTCCCCGCCTTCGCCAGCGCTCCCTCCAGCCGCCGCTGACTCAAATAGTTCCCCCTCCCCTTGACCAACACCGCCGAAAACTCTTGCGGCAACACGCTCCTCAAAAGCGGCAAGTCCTTCTGCATCAACTGCTCTTGCAGGCTGATCGTGTGCGTACTGATCACGATCCGCCGCCGCGCGTCATCTTCCCCTTCTTCCTCCGGCGCCTCCTCGTCCGACGCTTCCTCCCCGCACGCCGCCAGAATCGCCGGCACAAGATACGCAAAGCTCTTCCCCACCCCTGTCCCGGCTTCCACCAACAGATGGCGCTTATTCGCCAGCGCCGCCGTCAC
>JALHPA010000531.1 GCA_022842745.1 Pirellulales bacterium | reverse complement strand
ATGGGCTGGGCATACGCCAAAATCGGTCCAGCGGCGCCTCAGTGCCTTCAATCGCAAGTGCCTTCAATTCCCTGTGCTGCCGGGTCGTGCTGCCGCTGAGCGGGCGCCCCACTTTTCACTGCCCAGTCTGCCCGCGATAATGGCGGATTGCTTTTCACTTTGGGCTTGGGAGCGCAGAGCCATGGGCGACAAGATTTTGCGGCAGGGGATCACGTTCGATGACGTGTTGCTGGAACCGCGGTACTCGGAGGTGGTTCCGGCGGAGGTCTCTGTCTCGACGCAGCTTACCAAACGCATTCGGCTCCATATTCCGGTCCTGAGTTCCCCGATGGACACCGTTACCGAGTCGGAAATGGCGATTGCGCTCGGTCAGGAAGGCGGCCTGGGGGTGATTCATAAAAACATGTCGATCGAGCGGCAAACGGAAGAAGTCGACAAGGTCAAGCGCTCCGCCAACGGCATCATTCTGGATCCCGTCACCTTGCCGCCGGTGGCCACGGTAGCACGCGCACGCGAGATCATGCAGCAGCACAACGTGTCGGGCGTGCCGATCACGGACGAGCACCGGAAGTTGCTGGGGATCATCACGCGGCGCGATTTGCGGTTCTTGGAGTCCGGCGATTTGCGGATTGCGGAGATTATGACCCGCGACAAGCTGGTAACGGCCACGGGGACCGTAACGCTTGAAGAGGCCGAGAAGATTTTGATGGCAAATAAGGTCGAGAAACTTCTACTGGTTGACGAAAATTACACACTGACGGGCCTGATTACGATCAAAGACATCGACATGATGAAGCGGTTTCCGCTGGCCTGTAAAGATAGGCAAGGGCGGCTCCGCGTCGGCGCGGCGGTGGGTGTGCATGACTTTGAGCGTGCCGCCAGCCTGATCGCCAAAGGCGTCGATGTCTTGGTTGTGGACAGCGCCCACGGCCATTCGGCCAACGTCATCGAGACCGTTCGGCAAATCAAAAAGCGCTGGGATATCGACGTCGTCGCCGGGAACGTGGCCACCGAACAGGGGGCCAAGGACCTGATCGACGCCGGGGCGGATGCGATTAAGGTGGGAATTGGACCCGGGTCGATTTGCACCACTCGCGTGATTTCCGGAGTTGGCGTTCCGCAGGTTACCGCAATCGTGCAGGCAGCCCAGGCCGCCGCGTCCAGCGGTACGCCGCTGATCGCCGATGGCGGAATCCGGTACTCCGGCGACGTGACGAAAGCGATCGCCGCCGGGGCGCATACGGTCATGATCGGCGGATTGTTGGCTGGCGTGGCGGAAAGCCCAGGCCAGCAGATTTTGTATCAAGGACGGACGTTTAAGGTATATCGCGGGATGGGTTCGCTGGGGGCGATGGTCAAGGGATCCAGCGAGCGCTACCGCCAGGTACGCATCGACGCTACCGGCCGCGGCGAACGCGGACCGGACAAATTGGTTCCGGAGGGGGTTGAAGGGCGCGTGCCCTTCAAAGGACCGCTCAGCACGTTTATTTATCAGCTTGTGGGGGGACTACGGGCTGGAATGGGCTACTGCGGAACTCGCAACATCGAGGAGCTGCGCAAGGATGCCCGCTTCATCCAGGTCTCGCCCGCGAGCGTTCGGGAGAGTCATCCGCATGACATCGCGATTACTCAAGAAGCGCCCAACTACTCCGTGGAATATAAATCTTCCGACGGCGGCTGACGAAGCGCATCGCCAAGCCCGTCCCGTGGCGGGTGGTATCTGGCGGCGGTTGCTGCGATACACCGCGGCAGCCGCTTTGACGTGCTCCTTTCTGCCGGCAACGGCATCGGCCGCCGGCAAGCCGCAGTTCGCCGGCTCGAGATTGGCGTGGAAGCCTGCGCGGTCGACGCAGGTCGCCCCGACCCGGGCGGTTGGCGCCGAAGCCGACGAGCGCGGGTTGCATAGCGTCGTACCGGCAGCCATGCAGGCCGATGGAAAATCCTCGGGAAGCGACGGACTGGGTGACCCGTTCGCCGAACCAGCGCGCCGGCCAGAGAGCACTGCGCCCGGCACGAGCACCCCCGATAGTAGTCCGCCTGGTCGATCGCCGCTGGCGGAGCCAGAATCCCCGGCGCTCGGAGGCGCCGCCGATGGATCAGCCGCTCCGTCTGGAACGACCGACAATCCGTTCGATGCCAATGGCACGGGGGGCACGCCGCGCCGGCTGCCGGACAACGGCGCGGGGAACGACTTTGACGACCCGCAAAAATTCTTGACCAATTCCAAGGAAGATTGCAGCGCCGCTCTGGCGCGGATCGCGGCGAACAAACTGCGGAAAGGCGTAGCGGAGCGAATCGTGAGTCTTACGCCGGCTGGGACCGGGGCGATTCCTTACGAGTGCTCGATCTCTCAGGACCGTCAGGAACTGGACGGAAACCGGGCCTGGATGTCGACGACGTATACGTGGAAGGCGTCGGCTTTGTGCCACAAGCCGCTGTACTTCGAGCAAGAGGCGCTGGAGCGATACGGGCATTCGTGGGGTCCATTGTTGGATCCGCTCGTGGGGAGCGCGCATTTCTTTGGGTCGATCCCGCTGTTGCCTTACAAGATGGGCCTGGAGCCGCCGACGGAGTGCATTTACACCCTGGGGTACTATCGCCCGGGTAGCTGCGCCCCGTACATGATCCAGCCGTTCCCCTGGAGCTACCGGGGCGCGGCCCTACAAGGGGCCGCTGTGACGGGATTGATCTTCGCGGTCCCGTAAAGGGCGCCGCGGGTAAGGCGAAACGACGAGCAGGCAATCGCGGCAGGGTAGAAAGGTTCGACGGGCGCTCGATCGGTTGCCGTGAGCCGAAGCGACTGGCGCGGACCAAAAACTCGATCCGCGCACCGGGCTAGCGGTGGCTGCGGCGCTCTTCCGCCAGGATGGGTTCGAGTTCTTCGACGAAATCGCGGATGTCTTTGAACTGGCGATAGACGCTGGCGAAGCGGACGTAGGCGACATGGTCCAGGTCGCGGAGCTGCCGCATGACCAGCGCCCCGACTTCGCTGGTAGGGATTTCGCACTCAAAGTTGTCGTAGATTTCCCGCTCGATCGAGGAGACGATCGCGTCGATCTGGGGATCGCTGATCGGCCGCTTCCAGCACGCTTTGGCCAGACCCACCTTGATCTTCTGGCGGTCGAACGGAACCCGGGCGCCGTCCTTCTTGACCACCTTGATGACGTTTTCCTCCAGCCGCTCGTAGGTGGTGTACCGGCGATGGCAGCCGGCGCACTCCCGGCGGCGTCGGATAGCGAACCCATCGTCGCTGGCGCGGGAATCGATGACCTTGTCGTTGTCGATCTGGCAAAAGGGGCAGCGCATGGACCCACTATAAGGGCCAAACGTCAAGGAAGGAAGCGCGCTTGGGGGGGTGGGCCAAGCGGATGAGAGTGAATTGTCCCACGGTTCCCGGCCGAATCCGTGCGGATGGAAAAGCTATAATTTGTGAGGGTCCGGAGAGATTCGCTTACGAACAAGGCAGATCCATGGAGCCGTCTAGATTGATGACTCGCATCGCGTGGGAGCCGATTATTCACGCGGCGGTTCTGGCGCCGTCACCGGACAATAACCAGCCTTG
>JALHPA010000530.1 GCA_022842745.1 Pirellulales bacterium | reverse complement strand
TTCGGGGGCCGGGCCCTCGGCGGGGCTGGCTTGCCAGTTGTGCAGCGGTGTGGCGGCGATGGAGGTGCTGAAGCTGCTCACCGGCCGGGGCCGGGTGCTGGCGGCGCCGCATTACTTTCAGTTTGACGCCTACCGGCATTTGTTCCGACAGGGAAAGCTGCGGAGCGGAAATCGGCATCCGCTGCAGCGCCTTAGGCGTTGGTATTTGCGGCGCGAACTGAAGCGGCGGAACGTGCTTTAGTCGAGCACTGCGACGAACATCCGCCTGGTAAAGTGCCGGTGGGGGTTGGCGTCGGTGGGTCGTTCTCTTGGCCCATGCGGCATGGTAGATTGGGTCAGAAGCGGTACGCCGCTGCGCCGCCTCCGTTCGATTCCCACCTGATTACCCTCCCTCCAGCTTTTCTTGGATGTTTCCCCATGATGATTCTCCGCCTGGTCTGTGCCGGATTGATTTGGATCACCGTGTCGGGGGGAGCGAAGGGGGAGAACTGGCCGCAGTGGCGGGGAGCTCGCCTGGACGGCGTTTGTCATGAAACGGGATTGCCGACGGAGTGGAGCCGGGAGAAAAACGTGGCCTGGCGAGCGCCGTTGCCGGGACCGGCGGGGGCGACGCCGGTGGTCTGGGGAAAGCGAATTTTCCTGACATCGCTGGATGGGGCGGATCAAACGGAATTGGCGCTCTTGTGCTACGACACCGGGGGGCGGTTGTTGTGGAAGCAGACGGTGGGCAAAGGGAATCGCAACTCGCGGGGAGACGAAGGAAATTTCGCCTCGCCGTCGCCATCCACCGATGGCCAGCACGTCTGGTGCTTTTTCGGATCGGGGGATCTCGCCTGTTTCGATGTGGAGGGGCGGGAGGTTTGGAAGCGCAATTTGCAGCAAGACCTCGGGAAGTTTGATATCCAATTTGGCATGTCGTCGACTCCGGTGTTGGATCGGGGCCGGCTGTATTTGCAGCTGATTCACAGCGGCGGGGCGCGGGTCGTGGCCTTGGACGCCGCGACGGGCAAGCAGATTTGGAATCAACCGCGCCCCAGCGACGCGGTCGATGAATGCGAGCATTCGTACGCCTCGCCGATCCTGTATCGGGACGCGCAGCGGGAATTCTTGTTGACGCACGGGGCGGACTACATCGTGGGCCATGCCCTCGAGGACGGGCGGGAGTTGTGGCGGTGCGGCGGAATGAACCCGAAGGGTCGTGGGAGGTACAACAACACGCTGCGATTCGTCGCGTCGCCGGTTGCCGCGGAGGGGCTGATCGTGGCGCCCTCGGCGAAGAACGGGCCGGTGCTCGGTTTAAGTCCACACGCGCAAGGGGACATCACCGCGACCGAGTCGGGCCACGTATGGACGATGCCGCAAAACACGCCGGACGTGCCGTCCCCTGTGATTCACGAGGGGTGGGTGTATCTGTGCCGAGAAAACGGCAACTTGATCGTCCTGGACGCCAAGACGGGGGTGCGGCAATACGAGAATCGCACCCATCCGGATCGCTACCGGGCCTCCCCCGTGGTCGCGGACGGCAAGGTCTATCTGACCTCGCGGGACGGGACGATCACCGTGGCGCGGACGGGAAAGACGTTCGAGAAGCTGGCGGAGAACGTGATGGGCGAGAGTATTTCCGCGTCGCCGGCGATATCCGACGGCACGATCTATCTGCGGACGTTTGACGCGCTGTACGCAATCCGAGCGCCCCGGTAGGAAAAAGGGGCTTGCGCGGGGATTGACAACGGTCACGGACACGGGTACATTAGTTCACGTACCTGACCCTGGGGGCTGGCCGTGATCCGCGCTTCTCAGACCGATCTGGCTCGCAACGTGCAGCGCTTGTTGGCGCGGCGCGGTTGGACCGCCGTCGAGCTGGCCCGCGCCGCGGGTTTGGCCGAGCGGACGATTCGCGGATTGCTCAAGCGGACGAACCGGCCGCACCGGCGGACGTTGACCCGCGTGGCGACCGCGCTGGGAGCGCCGGTCGACGAACTGTTTCAGGATCCGTCGCTGTTGGCGCACCGTCTGTTCGATCGGCGGACGAACCCCGTAGTCGAACAGGTCGTGGCCGAGGCGCCGGAGCTGTTTCGAGGCTGGACGGAGGGAGAATTCGACAATCTCTACAGCCGGTTCGGGGCCGGGGGGGCTTTGACGGCCGAGGGGGCCAGGCAGGCGGCAAAGTCGATCAACCGGCAGCGGGAATTGCAGTGGAAGGTCGCGGTGCTGATGGAAACCGGCGACGCCGATCTTTTGGCCGAATTCGTGGAACTGCTCTATCGGCGGGCGATCGTGCCCCCCGGAACGTTCGATATTCCCAGTGGCGGCGAAGCGCGAACTGGCAGACTGGAGGGGGATTTTGCTATGCTCGACCCCAAGTCGCCGTGATCCGCTCTGGCGTCGCCACGAAGGGAGCGCCGCGACCAACGCCCTTACGCCCGCCAATCGTAGGCCCCTGCCGCTGGTACCATGAAAGACCGCGATCAGATCGCACGCCGAGCCGCGGAGGGAGTGCGCGCGTTTGAGAAATCATCGACGCAGATTCCGGCGATGGTCGGTTTTGACGGATTTGTGGACTCGATCATTGCCGTGGTCGACAAACGGCACGACGCCGAGCGGTTCGACCCCGTCGAGACGATCGAGCAATTCGGCCGCAAAGTGCTCTCCGCGGCCGGGCAGAGCAGCAACTACGAGCTGGTCGTGAAGCTGGAGAAGCTGGGGGGCAACGGCCCGATCATGGCCAACGCGCTGGCGACGCTCGGTTTCGCGGTGACGTACATCGGCTCGTTGGGACGGCCGACTCTTCATCCCGTATTTCAGGAATTGGCGGGGCGGGCAAAGTGCCACTCGATCGCCAATCCGGGGCTGACCGACGCCTTGGAATTTCAGGACGGAAAACTGATGCTGGGGAAGCATCAGTCGCTCAAGGAGATTTGCTGGCAGCGCATCATGGAGGTAATCGGCCTTGAGCCGTTGCGAAAAATGTTCGGGGAAGCGCGGCTAATCGGCATGGTCAATTGGACCATGCTGCCGTGCTTGAGCGAGCTATGGATCGAGCTGAGCCGGCAGGTGCTGGAGGGATTGCCGGCCGGGGAAAACCGGCGGCGGATCTTCGTGGACCTGGCCGATCCAGAAAAGCGGACTTGGGCCGACTTGCGGCAGGCGTTGGAACTGTGCAGCGGTTTCGAGCGGTACGCGGCGGTGACGCTGGGAATGAATTTGAAGGAGGCGGTGCAGGTCGCTAGCGCTTTGGATATCGAAGTTTCCGATCGGCCGGAGGAGGAGGTCGAACGGATCGCGGTCGAAGTCCGCGAGGCGCTGGCGGTAAACACGGTCGTAATCCACCCGCGGGCGATGGCCGCGGCCGCCACAGTACGGGATGGCAAACCGCGGGATAGCAAAGCACGAGATGGCAAGGCGCCGGATAGCCAGGTGGTCAGCGCGCGGTTCGCGGGTCCGTTTGCGACACAGCCACTGATCTCGACCGGGGCGGGGGATCATTTCAATGCCGGATTCTGCCTTGGACAGATGGCCAATCTGGATCTGCCGGAAGCGCTGTGCGTGGGAACGGGAGTGA